>JAWWOY010000287.1:0-13597 GCA_033851195.1 Kribbellaceae bacterium
GATCCCGGACTGCCTGCTGGTCACGGTGGAGGGCGCCGGCCATCATCTCCACCGGACCCGCCCCACCGAGTTGCTTGCCGCAATCGACCACTGGTCCGAGCGCTAGGCGCCTTCCGTTCCGGAGCGGAGTGCTTGGCCCAGTTGATGAAGTCCGCGACAACCAGGCCGCGCTGGCGATCACGCCTGCCAGCGAGACCGGGTAGCCGACGCCCGGCCGAGCTGGCGCACGCGAGGCCGAGTTTCGCTAGCGTGCCGGTTGCTCGAGGCAGGGCAGGTGCGCCTGGACGCGGCCGTCCGTCAATGCGGGCTTCACAATGCGCCAACCTCCGCATCCGACTACGCCGGCGGACCGGCTTTTCCCTACCGAATACCGCCGCCGCTTTCAGCCTCCAGCCCACGACGCTTTGAACCCGCAAGGTGCGTCTTCGCCCCGGCCTAGGCAGCTCAGCACTTCCGCAGACCGCCTCTGGCGACCGGTGGTTAGCCCCTGATATTGCGGGTTGCCTGCTGAAATTCACGGGTGGCAACCCACAATCTGAGCAGGTAACCCCCAGCGGGGTTGGCCAGGGGCGAGCCGTGTGGACGGCGGACGTGATCGGCCGGTTGGGGGGCGACTCGGCGGGGAGAGTTGGTCAGCCGGCGGGGGGTGGGCTCGGCCGGAGGAGAGTTGGTCAGCCGGCGGGGCGACTCGGCCGGGGAGAGTTTGTCAGCCGGCGGGGGGTGGGCTCGGCCGGGGGAGAGTTGGTCAGGCGGCGGGGGCGACTCGGTACGGCGGAGGTGGTCGGCCCGGTTGGGGGGCGACTCAGTACGAGGGAGGTGGTCAGTCGGTGGGGGTGGGGTCGGTGTGGAGGCGGATTTGTTTGACTCGGACTGTGCCGTCGCCGTAGAGGTCCAGTTCGCGATGGGCGCCGTCGGTGGCCCAGCCGGAGTCGGTGTAGAAAGTGCGGAGGACGTCGTCGGTCGAGTTGACCCAGACGGTGACGCGGGTGAAGCCGTCGGCGCGGATCGTGTCGACGACTGCGTTGAGAAGCCGTGAGCCGTGACCCGCGCGGGTGGCCTCGGGGTCGACGGCGAGTTCGGCGACCAGGGCGTCGCGGCGCGGATCTGCGTCCGGGTCGTCCGAGGCGGTGATCGCGGCGAAGCCGACCAACGTACGACCTGCCAGCGCGACCATCACGCGGTTGCGGGCCTCGCCGGGCGACAGGAGGGCGGCGCGCCATTGGGCGGCGAACTGGGCCGGGTTGAGATCGGCGAGTACGTCGGCCGGCAGCAGCCCGTCGTACGAGCGACGCCAGGCGGCGACCTGGATCTCGCCGATCGCGTCCGCCTCGGCCGGGAGGGCCAGCCGGACGCTCGACTCGGCGATCGGGTCCTCGGAGGCACCCATCGCGGACAGGCTGGTCGGTTCCGGTACGCCGAAGTCGTCGCTGCTCATGCTGTCCATCCTTTCAAAGACCACTCCGAGCCCAAGCAGCGGGGAAACGCCCACGGAGCTGGGAAGGCCCGGGCAAGCAAATGACCACCGGCAGGACACCCGTCGGGAAGGTGCCCTGCCGATGGCGGTTCGGTGGCTGGGAAGTCAGCGGTGAGCTAGGTGAATCCGGGCTGCTTACGTCCGAAGGGGAGCGGGGCCTGCCCCGCAGTTCTTCGGACGCAGGGAGATGACGCAGGGAGATGACGCAGGGAGATGGAGCGGCGGGGTTAGTAGGTGAGGCGGCGGAGAAGGGTTTCGGCCGGACCGCGGTACGCGTGCCTCTTCATCTGGTAGGCGCCGATCACCGAGATCGTCCAGACCGCGACGGCCACCCCGGCGGCGGTGAAGGCGGTGTTGCCGAGCCGGTCACCGAGGTTCAGCGTGAACGGAGCCAGTAGCACCATCCAAGAGACCGACTGGAACAGGTAGCCCGTCATCGACCGCTGGCCGAGTGCCGAGATCGCGGTGAGCGGAAGACCTAGCTGGTCAGGCCGGCGCTCGGCGGTCAGCTTGCCGACCAGCAGGGCGAACAGTGCGATGTATCCCGGCCCACCGAACTGACCGCTGATGTTGTGCAGGAAGTTCACCGCGTCCATAGCGGCCGAGTCGGCGTGCAGCCAACCGGCGGCGATCAGAGCCTGCGGCAGACCGCCCAGCACGGTGATGCCCATGCACACCACGGCAACTCGGGTCAGCAGCGTGCGGTGTTCCCGCGGGTTCTCCAGCAGTTGCTTGCGGGCGGCCCAGATGCCGAGCCAGACGATGACGATGAAGCCCAGCACGGTCGCAGTGTGCAGCGGGTACTCGTGCAGCCGCTCGACCAGGCTTGCCCCATAGCTGCGAGCCTCCAGCGAAGGGTTCGGGCTGTTGGTCATCACGTGCGCAGGACCCGAGCTGTTCACGATGGCGAGAACCGCGAGGCCCGCGGCGACCACCACGTAGACGACCTGCGCTCCCCAGATCCACAGGACGATCTTGTGGAACCGGTCGCCACGGTTCAGCAGTAGCAGCGTGCAGATGATCCCGACGATGCCGTAGGCGCCCAGGAAGTCACCGAAGTACAAGAGAGTCGCGTGGGCCAGGCCGAAGGCGACCAGCCAGGCGTTCCGCTTCAACAGAATGGACCGTACGCCGCTGGCCGTGGTGCCGGAGTTGCGTTGGCGCCGGGCCAGCTGCACCAGGCCGTAGCCGAACATCACCGCGAAGACCGGATAGGCCCGGGCATCCACCAGGGTGATCTTGAGGAAGTTGAGGATCCGCTCAAGACCGTGCGGGCTGCCGTTCAGGCCGGGCTGGCCGGCGAAGGCGAAGTTGGCGCTGTTGGCCAGGCCGATCAGCAGTAGCATGCCGCCGCGGATCAGGTCGGGCGCCAGAGCGCGCTCCGCGCCCGTGACCGGGCCGCGGTGATCGGCTGGCTGCGAAGTCGCTAGATGCGTCAAGGGGGTTCATCCCTTTCAGAAACTGTGTGGGGGTTGAGCTGTTGACTTGATCCTCCCGGCCGCGGCAGCGCGGTCCCAGCGGCCTGAACCCACTCCTGAGGTGGTGCTACCACCCCTGTACTGCGGCGCTACCGCGGCTGCGGCGCCGCTGCGGTGTCCGACTTTGTGACACTTTCTGTTGATCCGGCAGGAAAGTGTCACACCTGAGCTATGCTGGCGCCCATGGACAGCTTCCAGGCGACGATCGACGCCGACGGCCGGATCGAGCCGCGCGACGCGATGCCCGAGGGGTACCGCAAGACCCTGATCCGGCAGATCGCGCAGCACGCGCACTCCGAGATCATCGGCATGCAGCCCGAGGGCAACTGGATCAGCCGCGCGCCCTCGCTGCGCCGGAAGGCGATCCTGATGGCCAAGGTCCAGGACGAGGCCGGCCACGGTCTCTATCTGTACGCCGCGGCCGAGACGCTCGGGGTGGATCGCGCCGACCTGCTGGACCTGCTGCACAGCGGTAAGCAGAAGTACTCGAGCATCTTCAACTACCCGACGCTGACCTGGGCCGACATCGGTGCGATCGGCTGGCTCGTCGACGGTGCCGCGATCGTCAACCAGGTGCCGCTGTGCCGGTGCTCCTACGGTCCGTATGCGCGGGCGATGGTCCGGGTCTGCAAGGAGGAGTCGTTCCACCAGCGCCAGGGCTTCGAGATCCTGCACACCCTGTGCAACGGCACGCAAGCGCAGAAGGCGATGGCCCAGGACGCCCTGGACCGCTGGTGGTGGCCGAGCCTGATGATGTTCGGTCCGCCCGACGCGAACTCGACGCACTCGGAGCAGTCGATGGCGTGGGGGATCAAACGGCACAGCAACGATGAGCTCCGCCAGCGGTTCGTGGACATGACCGTGCCCCAGGCCGACGTCCTGGGGATCAAGGTCCCCGACGAAGGCCTGCGGTACGACGACGAGGCCGGCCACTACGTGTTCACCGACCCCGACTTCACCGAGCTCTACGAAGTTGTCAAGGGCAACGGGCCGTGCAACGAGCAGCGGCTCGCGCAGCGGGTGAAGGCGCACGAGGACGGCGCCTGGGTTCGCGAGGCGGCTGCCGCCTACGCGGACAAGCAGATCCTCAAGAAGGAGAGCGCAGCATGATCGAGCCGCTGTGGGAGGTCTTCGTCCGGTCTCGCCGCGGGCTGTCGCACGTGCATGTCGGCAGTCTGCATGCGCCGGACGCGACGATGGCGCTGCGCAATGCCCGCGACGTCTACACCCGCCGCCAGGAGGGTGTGTCGATCTGGGTCGTACCGGCCGCCGACATCACCGCCTCCAGCCCGGACGAGAAGGACGAGTTCTTCGACCCGGCCGGCGACAAGGTCTACCGGCACCCGACCTTCTACCAGGTCCCGGAAGGAGTCGAGCAGCTGTGAACGACCTCTTCACCTACACGCTCCGCCTCGGGGACGACGCGCTGATCGCGGCGCAGCGCACCGCCGAGTGGATCGCGGCCGCACCGCAGCTGGAGGAGGACATTGCCCTGGGCAACATCGGGCTCGACCAGCTCGGCCAGGCCCGCTCGCTGCTCGCGTACGCCGGTGAGGTCGAGGGCGCCGGGCGCAGCGAGGACGACCTGGCCTATTTCCGCGATGAGCGCGACTTCCTCAACCTGCAGCTCTGCGAACTACCGAACGGCGACTTCGGCACCACCATCGCCCGCCTGCTCTACTTCGCGACGTACCAACATCTCCTGTACGACGAGTTGCGCGCGTCGGCCGACGAGACTCTCGCAGGCGTGGCAGGTAAAGCTGTCAAAGAGGTCGCGTACCACGTCGACCACGCGACCCAGTGGGTGCTGCGCCTGGGCGACGGCACGGCGGAGAGCCACCGACGGATGCAGGCCGGGCTCGACACCATGTGGCCGTACACGGCCGAGATGTTCGCGACGGACGACTTGGTCCAACGGCTCACAGTGGCCGTAGATGCAGTGGCCGTAGATCCGGCCAGGCTCGCGGCTGAGTGGAAGCGCCGCGTCCTCGAGGTGATCGACGCATCGACCTGCACGCGGCCGGAGTCGTCGTACCAGCATGTGGGTGGTCGCGACGGGCGGCACACCGAACACCTCGGCTACCTCCTCGCGGAGCTGCAGCACGTGGCCCGCTCACACCCCGGAGCCTCCTGGTGACCCGTCATCTGGTGACCCGTCAATCCCTTGCGTCCGAAGAAGGTTGCGCTATGACGCAAGGTTCTTCGGACGCAAGCGTGTGGGCGGCGGTGGGGGAGGTGCCGGATCCGGAGGTGCCGGTGTTGACGATCGCGGATCTCGGCGTGCTGAGGGGAGTGCGGCACGAGGGGGACGAGGTCGTCGTCACCATCACGCCGACGTACTCGGGCTGTCCGGCGATGGACATGATCCGCACCGAGATCGCGCTGACGCTCGAATCGCTGGGGGTCAAGGGGCGGGTGCAGACGGTGTTGTCGCCGGCCTGGACGACGGACTGGATGAGTGAGTCGGGCAAGGCGAAGCTGGTCGAGTACGGCATCGCGCCGCCGACCGGGCGCCGCGCCGTGGGGGAACCGGTGGCGCTGTCGCTGACGATCCGCTGTCCGTTGTGCGGTTCGCCGGACACGACCGAGCTGAGCCGGTTCGGCTCCACCTCGTGCAAGTCGCTCTGGCGCTGCAACTCCTGCCGCGAGCCCTTCGATCACTTCAAGGCCATCTGAGAGCCGCCTGATGACGACCATGGTCAGTAGGCGACGGGCGACGTTCCATCCACTGCAGGTGGCCGCGATCGATGCGATCACGGACGACGCAGTCGCGATCACCTTCGCCGTCCCGCCCGAGCTGGCCGCCGAGTACGACTTCGCCGCCGGGCAGCACCTCACCGTGCGCCGGGCCGGCGACGAGGTCCGCCGCAGCTACTCGATCTGTTCACCCGCGGGCTCGGGCGTGCTCCGGATCGCGGTGAAGCGCATCCCGGGCGGCGAGTTCTCGTCGTACGCCGCAGCTGGGCTCGAGGTCGGCGACACGATTGACGTGATGACCCCGCTGGGACGGTTCGGTACGCCGCTGGACCCGGCGAACGCGAAGCACTACGCCTTCATCGCCGCGGGCAGCGGCATCACGCCGGTGCTGTCGCTCGTCGCGACCACGCTGGCGGTGGAGCCGCAGAGCCGGGTGACGCTGCTGTACGGGAACCGCACCGTCGGCTCGGTGATGTTCGCGGACGAACTGGCCGACCTGAAGGATGTGTACGCCGAACGCCTGCACCTGGTGCATGTGCTGTCGCGCGAGTCGACCGAGGTCGAGCTGTTCAGCGGCCGGATCGACAGCGAGCGGCTCAGCCGGATGATCGACACGATCCTGCCGGTGAGGTCGGTCGACGAGTGGTTCCTCTGCGGGCCGTACGCGATGGTCGTCGGCGCACAGGAGTTGCTGCTGGCGCAGGGCGTACTGCGGGAGAACGTGCACGCCGAACTGTTCCACGTCGGCGACGAGGTACCGGTGGCCCGGGTCGAGGAGACCGTGCTGGACGAGGACGCCGCGGAGGTGACGGTGATCCTCGACGGGCGCCGGTCGAGCTTCCCGCTGGGTGAGCATGCCAAGGCTGTGCTCGACGCGACACTCGCCGTACGGACTGATACGCCGTTCGCCTGCAAGGGCGGGGTCTGCGGCACCTGCCGGGCGAAGGTGGTCGAGGGCTCGGTCCGGATGGACACGAACTGGGCGCTGCAGCCGGACGAGATCCGGGCCGGCTACGTGCTCACCTGCCAGTCGCACCCGACCAGCTCCAAGGTCACGCTGGATTTCGACGCGTGACCCGGCTTACCTGCGCGCCGGCCTTCCGACGATGGGTGATCGGATCGCTACACACTGTAGATGGAAGAAGTTTCTTCGACTTTCTTCGAGGAACTTGTAACACCTGCCTACGTTGTCACGATAGAGGAAATGAGCCTGGTGGCTGCCCGGACCCCCGAGCGGACAGCCACCAGGCCTACTCATTTCTCGAGGCAGTGGGAGCGGTAACCTGAGCCCCATGTCCTCAGCAGCAATCTCTGCCTCACAGACGCCGCCGTTCGGCCGCGTGTCGACGGCGATGATCACCCCGTTCCGGCCCGACGGCTCGCTCGATCTCGAGGCTGCGCAGAACGTCGCGAACTATCTGGTCGACCATGGCAATGACACCCTGGTGATCAGCGGGACCACCGGCGAGTCGCCGACCACCACGGACGACGAGAAGCTCCAGTTGCTGCACGCGGTCCTGGCCGCGGTCGGCGACCGGGCCCAGGTCATCACCGGCGTGGGGTCCAACAACACGGCGCACAGCGTCGAGTCGGCGAAGGCCGCTGAGGCCGCCGGCGCGAACGGCCTGCTGGTCGTCGCGCCGTATTACAACAAGCCCCCGCAGGCCGGCATCAAGGCGCACTTCGTCGCCGTCGCCGATGCCACCGGCCTGCCCGTGATGGTTTACGACATCCCCGGCCGCACCGGTGTCCCGATCCACACGGAGACCCTGCTGGCGCTGGCCGAGCACCCGCGGATCGTCGCGGTGAAGGATGCCAAGGGGGACATCGCCGGCACCACCAAGGTGCTGGCCAACTCCGACCTGGCCTATTACTGCGGCGCCGACGAGCTGAACCTCGCCTTGCTGTCGATCGGGGCGGTCGGGATCACGAGCGTGGTCAGCCACGTCGCGAGTGAGCAGTACCGCGAGATGATCGCCGCGGTGACCGCCGGCGACCTCGCCACCGCACAGCAGATCGATCGCCGACTGGTGCCCGCCGTCGAGGCGATCATGACTCGTACCCAGGGCGCCATCATGGTGAAGGCGGCGTTGCAGCTGACCGGGGTGATCGAGCACCGGACCACCCGCCCGCCGCTGATCGACGCGACCCCCGAACAGATCGACTGGCTCACCATCGACCTCAAGACGGCAGGACTGATTGCATGAGCCATCCCCATCCAGAACTGACCGCCCCGGCCCCGCTGGCAGCCGGGGCGCTGCGTGTCATCCCGCTCGGTGGTCTCGGCGAGGTCGGCCGGAACATGACGGTTTTCGAGTACGACGGCAAGCTGCTGGTCGTCGACTGCGGCGTGCTCTTCCCGGACGAGAACCAGCCGGGCGTCGACCTGATTCTGCCGGACTTCGAGCCGATCCGGCAGCGGCTGAACGATATCGTGGCGGTCGTCCTGACGCACGGCCACGAGGACCATATCGGCGGCCTGCCGTACTTGTTGCGGGAGCGCGGCGACATCCCGGTGGTCGGTTCGCAGCTCACCCTCGGGCTGCTCGAGGGCAAACTGCGGGAGCATCGGCACCGCAATGTGCCGCAGCAGACCGTGTCCGAGGGCGAGGTCGTCCGGTTCGGTCCGTTCGAGTGCGAGTTCATCGCGGTGAACCACTCGATCCCCGATGCTCTTGCGGTCGCGATCCGTACGCCGGCCGGCCTGGTGCTGCACACCGGCGACTTCAAGATGGACCAGTTGCCGCTGGACAACCGGATCACCGACCTGCGTGCCTTCGCCCGGCTCGGCGAGGAGGGCGTGGATCTGTTCTGCGTCGACTCCACCAACTCCGAGGTGCCCGGCTTCACCACCCACGAGCGCGACATCGCGCCGGTGCTGGACCGGGTCTTCACCAATGCCAAGCAGCAGCGAATCATCGTCGCCTGCTTCGCCTCCCACGTGCACCGGGTCCAGCAGGTGATGGACGCCGCCGTGAAGCACCGCCGCAAGGTCGCCTACGTCGGCCGCTCGATGGTGCGCAACATGGGTGTGGCCCGGGACCTGGGCTTCCTGAACGTGCCCGGCGACACCTTGATCGACATGCGCGAGCTCGACAACTACCCGCCGGAGCAGGTGGTGCTGGTCTCCACCGGATCGCAGGGCGAGCCGATGTCCGCGCTGTCCCGGATCGCCGCGAACGACCACCACGTGGTGCAGATCCAGCCGGGCGACACCGTCGTACTGGCGTCGTCCCTGATCCCGGGCAACGAGAACTCGGTGTTCCGGGTGATCAACGGGCTGACCCGGCATGGCGCGAACGTGATCCACAAGGGCAATGCCCTGGTGCACGTGTCCGGCCACGCCAGTGCAGGCGAGCTGCTGTACTGCTACAACATCGTGAAGCCGCGCAACGTGATGCCGGTGCACGGCGAGATCCGGCACCTGCACGCGAACGCCGAGCTGGCCCGCCGCACCGGCGTACCGGCTGAGAACGTCGTCGTGGTCGAGGACGGTGTGGTCGTCGACCTGATCGACCGCTTGGCGACGATCGCCGGCAAGGTCGACTGCGGCTACGTGTTCGTCGACGGCTCCACCGTCGGCGACATCACCGAGACTTCGCTGAAGGACCGGCGGATTCTCGGCGACGAGGGTTTCATCTCGGTGATCGCCGTGATGGACTCTGTCACCGGCAAGTTGACGGCCGGTCCGGAGATCCACGCCAGGGGGTTCGCCGAGGACGATACCGTCTTCGACACGCTCAAGCCGAAGATCGAGGCCGAGATCGAGCGGGCCATCGGGACCGGCGTGGACGATGTGTACCAGTTGCAGCAGGTGATTCGCCGGGTGGTCGGCAAGTGGGTCAGTGACACCCACCGCCGTCGCCCGATGATCATTCCGGTGGTTGTCGAGAGCTGATCCGACGAGAGGGTGGGCCTGACGTGAGCGTCAGCGGTCTGAACGGCACTGGTGTAACAACTGTCACTGGGCAGCGCCGGCCGACCATGAAGGAGGTCGCGGCCCGGGCGGGCGTGGCCCTTAAGACCGTCTCCAGGGTGGTCAACGACGAGCCGAACGTCAGCCCGGAACTGACGGCGAAGGTCCAGGCCGCGATCAAGGACCTCAACTACACCCCGAACGAGAGCGCCCGGATGCTGCGCCGGGGCAAGACCGGGACCATCGCCGTGGTGATCCGCGACATCGGCGACCCGTTCTTCGCCTCGCTCGGGCGCGCGGTCGAAATGTGGGCCCGGGGGAGCGGCTCGGTGGTGATGATCGGCCTGACCGACGAGGACCCGGACCGCGAGCGGGAGGTCTGCCTGGAGTTCGTCGCCCGCCGCCCGGACGCGCTCATCATGGCGCCGATCGGAGAGACGCAGGACTACCTGGCGCCGCACGTGGACGCCGGTATGGCGGTGGTCACGATCGACCGGCCGGCGCACGGTATCGAGGCCGATGCGGTGCTCGCCGACAACGCCGGCGGCATCGACCAGGCGATCGATCACCTGGTCCGCCAGGGGCATCGCCGGATCGCCTACCTCGGCGACGACGAGCGGATCTTCACCGCCCGGGAGCGGGTGGTCGCCTACCGCGCGGCGATGGCGCGCCACCGGATCGACGTCGACGAGGACCTCGTACACCTGTCCGAACCGACCACCGAGGGCATCGGCATCACCCTGTCCGCGGTACTGGATCGGCCCGAGCCGGCGACCGCGCTCCTGAGCGCCAACAACATGACCACGGCCGAGGTGCTGCGAGGCATGGCCGGCCGGCGGGACCGGGTCGCGTTGGTGTCGTTCGACGATCTCGCGCTGGGCGACCTGCTGAGCCCGGGGCTGACCGCGGTGGCGCAGTCCGCCGATGTGATGGCCCGTACGGCGATCCAGCTGATGACTGAGCGCCTTCCCGAACCGCACCGGCCGGGTCGCACGGTCCGGGTCCCGGTCAAGCTGACGATCCGCGGCTCTGGCGAGATCCCGCCCCGGAACTGACCGCGCGCACTCGCAGGCCGTCCTGGCGAGACTCATCGATCAGCCTGACCCAGGCGACCGGGATGATGCAGGGCGTGGACTCTTCCGACGAACTCTGCGTGGCGTTCGCCAACGTGGCGGGCGGGCGTCTGGTCGACCAGGACAGGCGGTACGTCGACGCCGACCGGACGCCGGACTTCGGAGCGGTCATCGCGGGGCTTCGGCCTGACGTGCTGATCGTCACGGAACTGGACTGCGACGGCGACCAGCTCGAACAGCTGGCGACAGCCGCGATGTCCGGCCGCGAGCTGCACCTGCTGCGCCATGACTGGTCCGACTCCCACATCCCCGGAGTACGGCGGCTCGGCGTCGGGATCGCGTCGACGTACCCGCTGCAGGAGATCGACCGGATCAATCTGCCCGACCCACCGTTCGGCCTGCTCCACGTCCTTGATCGCGAACTGCTCGCGATCCCACTTGGAGACGTGGGCCCCATCAGCGTCAGGTTTTCCGGCGAGGACGAGCCGCAGACACATGTAAACAAACAGGGCGCGAGCTGAGAGCACCACAACCCACCCTTGACCACCAGGCCCTCGATTCCCATGGCTTCGGGCAGTACGTCGAACCACTCCCGAGCCTCCTCGATGTCCGCCGTGACGGGTGCCACCTGCAGTGGCAGCTGCCACTGCTCAGCGAGCTGCTCAAGCCGCGCGCGGCGAATGGTCCAGCGCTGGGTGCGCAGATCGACCCCGCCGTAGGCAAGCAGGTCGAACGCGACGTACGACGCTGGGATCTTCTCGACCATCTGGCGGGCCTTGGCCGGGGAGGTGACCAGGCGCCGCTGGAGCGCGTCGAAGCTGAGCCGGCCGTCGACCATGATCACCAGCTCGCCGTTCATCTTTAGCAGGATGCTGGGTCTGCCGCATTGCTTGGCCGTCATCGTCATGGACATGTCCACGACGACGAGCTGTCTGTAGGGATCAAGCTCCGAGGTCGCCGGGCCATACCCACCACGTTCTCCGGTCAAGAGCCGAAGGCGCTGTCGAAACCCGTCATCAAACGCTGTCAGAACTCACCTCCACAGTCACTCGGGTACGGTGATCTTGATCGGAGCAGAGAAGGGGCGTGGATGTGACGACGAACGTAGAAGGCTTCGATCGGCTGGTCGAACCGTTCCGTTCGGAGTTGCTGGCGTACTGCTATCGGATGCTCGGCACGGTTCACGACGCTGAGGACTTGGTTCAGGACACGTATCTGAGGGCGTGGCGGGCGCGGGAGCAGTACGACGAGTCCCGTAGTTCCCTACGGACCTGGCTCTACCGGATCGCGACGAACGCCTGCCTGACCGCGTTGAAGGGCCATGGCCGTCGGCCATTGCCGTCGGGGTTGGTGGCCGAGTCGGAGCCGCTTGCGCCGCTGGTCCTGGGGGATAACGTGCCCTGGCTTCAGCCGTTGCCGGACTCGTTGCTGACCGGCGGTGATCCGGCCGGGGCCGTGATCGACCGCAGCAGTCTGCGTCTGGCGTTTGCCGCCGCCCTGCAGCACCTGTCGGCGCGTCAGCGCGGTGCGCTGATCCTGCGTGACGTGCTCAGCTTCTCCGCGGCCGAGGCGGCGGAGATCCTCGGCACCACCGTCGTGTCGGTGAACAGTTCCCTACAGCGGGCGCGTACCCGGCTGAAGGAGATCGGGATCCAGCACGAAGATGTCAGCGAGCCGCTCGAGGCCGAGCAGCGAGCCTGGGTCGAGCGCTACATGAAAGCATTCATGAACGCAGACGTCGAGGGGCTCAAGCGGCTGCTCACCGAGGACGTGCTCATGGAGATGCCGCCGATGCTCAACTGGTTCACCGGCCCCGGCAACTACGGCCTGTTCATGGAATGGGTCTTCGCGAAGGCCGGAACGGACTGGCAGCTGAAGATCGTCGCCGCCAACGGCCAGCCCGGTTTCGCCGCATACCGGCGCGTCGGTGGCGGATACGAGCTGCACACGCTCCAGATCTTCACGGTCACCGCCGACGGCATCAGCCGGAATTCGGTGTTCCAAGATTCCGAGGTCTTCGCGGCCTTCGGTCTGGCGGCCAGACTCGACGCCTAGGGACTTGTCAACGTCGTCGGGCGTCGGGTGCCTCCGGGTTGGTGGCTGGTCACGGACCTGGCGTGGGTGGACCTGCCGGTGTCTGTTCCGGCTGGACGCCGTCCCGCCTGGAGTGCGGCTGAGCTTGTAGGCCAGCACGGGCGCCGGAGGGCGCCACGGGAACCGTGGATCAGTACGCCTCAGCATCTTTTTTCGCGGGCGCGATGAGTTTCGGCCCCGCCGACGGTATGTATTCCCGAGTTCGCCGGAATACCCCGGGCAAACCGATCACAAGGGAGAATTCGATGTCATACAGTCGTGCGGCAGACGAGGCCGCCATTCAGGCCGTGCTGGTTGACTCCTACAAAGCGTGGGAAGCTGGCGACGCCGCCGGCATGGTCGCCAACTATGCCGCGGATGCGACCGCCATCATGACCGGCTCGCTCCGCGACAGCCGAGACGTAATCCGCGAGAACATGGCCCTGGCCTTCGAGGGGCCACTCAAGGGCAGCTCGACCTACAACAAGCAGCTCAGCCTCCGCTTCGTCGGCAGGGACGCCGCGATCGTCATCAGCGAATCCGGCATCCTGTTCCCCGGCCAGACCGAGGTTCCGGACACCGGCAAGGTGAACGCGACCTGGGTTTTCGAGAAGCGGGACGACCAGTGGCTGATCGCCGCGTATCACAACAGCCCGGTGCTGGCGCCTGCGCCCTGAACCGTCCTGTCACTGTGTGACAGCCTCAGCCATGTCGCTCAGGCGGGGCCCGTGATGAGCTCCGGTTCCGTCGAAACCGTCCAGGAGACCGTGTCCGCGCCGGCGTAACGGCACTGGTTGCCGGTGACGATCGCTCGGTCGAGATGCTCGCGGAGCTGCGGCAGGGCATCGCCGATTGTTGCGATCGCCATGCGAATCCGCGCCGACAC
>JAWWOY010000301.1:0-8347 GCA_033851195.1 Kribbellaceae bacterium
GGCGGTGGAGTTGCCGCTGGGCCCAGACGGCCCGGCGCAGCTTGACCTTGTCGGGGTAGCCGGCGGCGCAACCGATCGCGTAGACGTCGTGGCTGCGCATGTTCACCATCGCGGCGACGTACCAGACGGGGTTGCCTTCGGCCAGCATCGTGACGATCATCTGGCGCTCGGTGTTCTCGGACATGCTGACCTCTCCCTGGCTCATCTCCGGCGGCCAATTTGGCTGCTTACTGATACGTCGGACCCAGCCGACCGGAATCGACATCGGCGCAGAAGGAATTCTGGGATTGGATGCAGGGAAGCCATCGGCGCGATGCTCGCGTTCTTCGCCGAACTCATTCACGGCCCGTGATGCACTTGATCACGGCCAGTTACCAAGGTGGCTTGGCGCAGAAGAAGGTGGCTTGGCGCAGAAGTGGCTGCGACACGTGTCTGGTATTCGCTACTTTCGGAGGCTCGAATTGAACCTGAAGGGGATTGTATGCACGCTTCCAAGGTGTTCGCGGTTAGGACTGCCTCGAGCTCGAGAGCATGCTGGAGCGTGAGGACCAGCGCTGCGGGCTGGTCCTGACGGGGTGCCCTGATCGCACTGCCTTATGTATAAGAAGGCTGAGGTACAGGTCGTGGCTCGCGTCGTCCAGTCCGTAGAATTCCGCGCCTCCGTGCGCGTACTCGCTCATGGACGACAACAGGGTTCCGATGGCGATCTCATCGTCTGAAAGCCTGGCGTTACCCATCGGGTTGGAGAACACGGTCCGGTCGCCGAGAGTCAGCCGCCTGAGGTGACCGCCCTCGAGGTTCCCGTCGACGCCGAGCTGATCCCTCGCGATATCCAACCGGACGGCGTCGCCCGGAGCGCGGACGTAGCTCACCGAGTCGTCGACGAACTCTCCGCGCTCACCGGTGAAGGCAATGTGACGCGACCTTATCGGCGAGAAGTATTCAGCGCCGCTGAACTCATAGACGGCCAGCACGTCGAGTTCCCGGAAGTGAAGACGAGCGGTGACCCGCGGGGAAGCCGTGACCTTCGGGTTCGGCTCCCAGCCTTCACGCCCGAGGGTGGACAGAACTCGATCGTCGAAAGATGCTGCTTCGATCTCGGCGCTCTCGAATCCGATGCCCAGCAAGGCCCTTAGGAGGCTGATGGCGTGATAGTCGTGGGCCACCGAAACGGACGCGCTCGTCGGCGCTCCGAGCAGGCCGGAGTGAGCGATGGCTATCCGAGCAGCATGGTGGGGCTGGAAGCGGTATTGCTCGGCGACTTGGACGCGTGCATCAGCAGGGAGACCTTCATGGAGGTCGAGCAGGCCTGGCAGATCGGAAGCCGGCGGTGTCTCGAGCAGAACCGGAACGCCTGCTGCCGCCAGGCGCTGGACCCACGCACCAGCCGCCGACACGGGCACGCAGACGATGACGAAGTCGAATGCACCACGAGCGAAGAAGTCTTCAGGACTTGTGAGCACCGGTACCGGCCAGCTAGCTCCGACTTCCGCCGCGGTGGACTGCGTGCGTGTCAAGATCGCCCTGACCTCGAACAGATCAGGCCGCGCAGAGGCCACGGTGAGATAGGACGCAGTCCGCCAGCCCGCGCCGACGATCCCGATTCTCGAGGGTTGGCCCGTCATAGGGTGCGGCCGTCCCGTCCTCCGCCGACCCCAGCGTAGGGGCGGCCGGGATCCCAGCCGTTCTCCGACCGCGCCGTTTCCGGCTCGTTGAGCGGCAGCCGGACCAGACTGCGGATCCGGTGGGAGAGATACGCCGCGTCGACGACCTCCAACGCAGCCAACGAGGCGAGCGGGATGCGCTCGTCCCTCTCCCCGTTCGCTATCAGCTCGGCGAGGTGGTCGAGATGGTATCGATGGCCGCTCACTGCGAGAGGTTCCGGCGTGACCTCCTGTCGCGGCGCACCGGCCGACACCAGGGTGTAGTGGTCGTCCCATGCGCCGTACTCGATGAACCCGTCAGTGCAGACGATGCGCATGACGCACTCGGTGTCCGGCCTCGCGAGGCGCAGTTCGTCTCCGGTCTGAAGGACGAGCCGCACACCCGCTTCGGTCGTCGCTATGGTGATAGACACCGTTTCCACCTGCATGCCGTCGCGATACGTCCGCGTGCTCGTGTCGCACGCTGACAACACATCGACTACCTGGTCCGACGCGGTCAGCATCGAGAAGAATTGGATCCAGTGGATCCCCGCGTTGATGATGTCCCAGTGAGCGCTCTCCATCTCGACGAGCACCAGACGGCCCAGCGCGCCGCTCTCGACCACGCGGATGATGTCAAGCGGGGCCGCCTGCGCCATCAGTCCGTGCGGCACGACGAACGGTACGCCTGAGGAACGCGTCGCCTCGAGCACGCGGCGGCCGGCGGCCGTGGAGTCTCCCAGGGGTTTCTCGACGAGCAGGCCTCGTGCCCCGGCGTCGACCGCGGCCTGCGTCACCTCAGCGTGCGACGGAGCCCAGGTCGACACGCACACAACGTCGGGCGACAAAGTGGCGAACAGTTCCGCGAAGTCCGCGGCCGTGCGAACACCGGGGAACTCCGACTCGATGCGCGCCCGCGAGTCGGGCGAGAGGTCAGCCACCCCTACCAGGTCGAAATGCGGGGAGGCGCAGAGTGCGCGGATGCTGAGCATTCCGCCCGTTCCGGCTCCAACCACGACGGCGCGAAGTGCGTGCATTGGGCGTGTCATAGGTAATTTCGGACTTTCTGGTCTGAGGGCCGGCGGAGCCCTTCGTCGCTTCCGTGACGGGATCGCGGGTGGTGGATCCTGACGCTCATACTTTCACCGCAAAAGCAGAAAAGCGCAACCCCTCTGCTTGGCTCGCCGCCCGCGCGGAACGTCATTGCAGGGCCATGAAGTGATCCTGAATGGCGAGGACCGCGGCTCCACGGGACCACTCGTTGAACGTCATCGGCGTCACACTCGGCTTGAGGGGACTAGCGCTCGGCTCTCGGTACTGCTCGATCCCTTCGCGCATCGCGGCGGCGCCGACTTCGGCTAGCCGAATGCCCTCGCCGGAGAGGATGATGTGGTCGACGCCCGTCATCGCGGCGACGGCCGAGACGAGTCGTCCGAGCGCACGCGCGGCGTCGTTGACGACGCGCGTGGCGACGGGCTCGCCGACCGCCGCGAGGTCCAGCCCTTCGGCGTAGCCCACGGGGGTCTTGTGACCGACCGAGATGGCGCTTCGGATGGCGTCGGATGAAAGATAAGCTATGGCGCAACCGCGGTGCCCGAGCTCGCAAACCGGTCCCGAGGGGTCGATCGGATAGTGCACGAGGGTGCCTAGGTCCTCACGCTTCGGCCGGACGATCTCGTCGTGGATCACGAGTCCGTATCCCACCCCGGCTCCAATCGTCAACATCGCGAAGTCCGCATGGCCCTTCCCGGTCCCGAACCAATGCTGCGCCTTGGTGAGGCCGATCACGTCGTTGTCGAACGACACCCGTCGCTCGACGCGAGCGGCCACTATGGAGCGGAACGGGACGTTGTGCCAATGCAGGAACGGCGAGTCCGTGACCACTTCGCCGTTCGCGACATATCCGCCGACCGTGATTCCGACCGCCTCGAGATCCTGCCCGCCGGATTCGAACTCCGACACCACCCCGACGATCATGTCGGCGATTGTCGGAGGATCGTTCGAACGGATGGGATAGCTGATCTCGCGAATGATGTTCGCCCTCAGGTCGGTGAGGACCGCGTAGAGGGTGTCGCTCGTCAGCTTGATGCCGGCGAAAGCGAAGTTGGACGGCACGACGTCGAGAGGAAGCTGGGACCGGCCGCGGCCCAATTTGCGGACGGCATCGGTCTCGACGAGGACATTCGCTTCGAGCAGGGGCTTGGTGAGCCGGGTCAGGCTCCCCTGCGAAAGCCCGAGCTTCTCGGCGAGTTCTTTGCGCGAGCGGGGCCCATGGATCAGGATTTCGACAGCGACGGCCCGGGCACTCGGCAGCACGATTGTCAGTTGGTCGGCGTCGCTTCCCTGGCTCACGCTGCCTCTTTCGGACTCTTGTGTCTGTTGCGAAATCAATCCTGGCATGCCCTTTTCTCGTCTCAGTAGAACCGTTGTGCCCTGTGTCAACGGCCAAGTTGCAGTCCCCGCTGGTGGCCAACTAAAAGTCCCCAACCTCGGTGACGACGACGTTCGCGACGTGCAGCAGTCGGTCGAGGAATCTGACGGCGGTGGTGTGTTCGGGTAGGAATCGTCCCCAGGACTCGAACGGCTAGTGGGAGGCGATGTCGAGTGCTCGGCGTTCGTAGGCGGCGACGAGGCGGGACAGCAGTTGCGCGCCGGTGTCGTCCAGTGCTGGGAAGCCGACCTCGTCGAAGGGGCGCTCTTGACTTTCTTCCTTTTGTAGCGAAAGTATATGGAGTCGATCAAGGAGTCGGATGCCGGAAGTAGAACATACCGTGACCAGCGAGAGCGTGCTCGCGCTCAGCGGGGGGATGTCCATGCTGCTCGATCTGAGCGGGGAGGGGACACCCCGAGTCCTCTACTGGGGTCGTCGGCTCGAGCCGCGGTTCAGCGGTGGCGGCGAGCTACTGTGGCTGTCCGTGCGCCAGAGGACCTCGGACGACCCCGACATCTTCATCCCGCCTTCTGTCGTGCCAGAGCAGTCTTCGGGATGGTTGGGAACACCGGGACTTGACGGCCATCGGAACGGACGGTCGTTCTCGACACGCTGTCGTCTCGAAGACCCGGCGCATCGCCACCAAAGAGGTGCGCGGGCTCATGCACACCGGGGTCTCGGTCCACGGGGATCGCCCGGGACGCGTCCCTATGGCTCAACGGCGTCATCAGCCCAGACGGGGGCCGAGGGTCTCTTTTTGCGCTCGTCAGTCTAACGACGAGCACTGCTCCGCCGGGCCGGCTTCGCGTTCCAGGCCTCGTGACGGATGCAGCGTACAGAATCGAGGCGGTGCATAAGACGGATTCCGCGCTCAACTTGACCAGCGTGCCGCATTCGTGGTGGACGGTCGGTGCGAGATTGAGCGGCGGAGTCCTCGAGTCCTTCGGAATTCAGGTGCCATTGATCTATCCCGAGCAGCTGTCCTGTTCAAGGCGATCCGTGTCGACCTTCAGTGATGACGTGGCGGAAGGAAGGACCATCCATGGTTCATGACTGGTATGCCGGCCGGGTGCGCGGGGCGCGCACAAGGTCGGTTTCGAGACGCCGCGCCGGTCGGAAGGGCCGAGACACACTGTGGGCATACGCCCTGCTCAGCCCGAGCCTGATCGGGGTCGCGGCGTTCCTTCTCATCCCGATCGTCGCCGTGTTCGCGATCAGCTTCTACCACTGGTCGCTGCTCGGGGTGCCGAGTTTCGCGGGTCTGGGGAACTACCAGGAGATGATCAAGGATCCGCAGGTTTTGGGATCGCTTCTCTCCTCGATCTATTACGTCGTGCTCGACATCCCGCTTCAGACGTCGCTGGCGATGATCGTCGCGCTCCTTCTGAACCGCAGCATCAAGGGAACCGGGGCGTTCCGTGCCCTGTTCGTGCTCCCATGGCTTGCGACTCCGGTGGTGATGGGGATCATCTGGCAGTGGCTGCTCGACCCTGCGCACGGAGCCCTCAACGGAGCGCTGCACGCTGTGGGGATCACCGGCCCGGCATGGCTTTCCGACGCCCACTGGGCCATGCCGACCATCGTCGCGGTCAATCTCTGGCAGTACACCGGCTACATTTCGCTGTTCTACCTGGCTGGACTCCAGAACATTCCGCCCGTGTACTACGAGGCGAGCCAGTTGGATGGCGCCAACTCGTGGAAGACGTTCTGGACGATTACCGTGCCGCTGTTGCACCCGACGACGTACTTCGTGCTCATAACGGAGGTGATCGGATCCTTCCAGGTCTTCGACACGATCTACGTGATGACAAGCGGAGGGCCGGGCGACGCCACGAGGGTGCTGAACTACAGCATCTTCACGACAGCCTTCCAGGACTTTCAAATGGGGTATGCATCCGCCATCTCGGTGCTCCTGTTCTTCGTCCTCCTCCTCAGTGCTGTTTTCATCACTCTCTTCTTCCGTCGTCGTACGACTTATGACATGAGCTGAACGGACAATTTTCATGACTGACACGAGTGCCGATGTCGCTGCTCCTCGCGCCCGGGGTTCTCGCCGGCAGCGGACGGGCAACGAGAGAGCAAGGCGCTTACTCGTTCTCTACTTGGTCCTCATCGCGGGCGCATTCGTCTCGGTCTTCCCGTTTCTGATCGCCGTCTTCACGGCCTTCAAGCCGACGAGTGGACTCTTCAGCGGCCCGGTGTGGCTGCCAACGCTTGCTCCGACGTTAAACAACTTCATCCAAGTCATTACGGAGCACGGCTTCCTTCAGTACATCGGCCAGACCATCGTCTACGCCGCCTTGGTCACGGCAGGGCAGCTCGTGTTCAGTACGTTCGCCGCCTACGCGTTCGCGCGAATGAGGTTTCCGGGCCGCGACGTCATCTTCTGGCTCTACCTCGCAACGCTACTCGTGCCCAACGTCGTGACGATGATTCCGCTCTTCATCATGATGAAGGACCTCGGCTGGGTGAACACCTACGCCGGGTTGGCAGCACCCTGGATCCTGGGCACCCCGCTCGGGGTGTTCCTGATGCGGCAGTTCTTCCGCTCGATCCCGAACGACCTCGAAGATGCGGCACGCGTCGACGGCGCGAGCATCCCCACACTCCTGTGGTGGATCATTCTCCCGCTCTCGCGCCCCATTCTCGCGACGCTCGCCATCATTACCGGCGTGCAAGCGTGGAACAACCTGCTGTGGCCATTGATCATCTCGAGTACGTCCAACACGCGAATGGTCACCGTCGCGATCGCTGATTTCCAGTCGAACTTCGGAACGGAATGGAATCTGATGATGGCCGCCGCGGTAATCGCCCTGCTGCCGCCAATCGTCTTCTTTCTCGTCTTCCAGCGGCAAGTCGTCCGGTCCATTGTGCTGACCGGTCTCAAGTAGTACCGAAACAATCTCTTGAAAGGGGATTCGTGGCCATGAATCACAAGAGGTTGGTGGCAGGTCTCGCAGTTGCGGCCGCTTCCGTCTTCGCGCTGAGTGCTTGCTCGCAGGGAAACTCGACCGGCAGTTCGTCGGACAGCAGCAAGAAGGTGACGCTCAACTACGCGCTGTGGGATCCGAACGAGCAGGTCGGCTACCAGAAGTCCATCGACGAATTCGAAAAGCTCAATCCCAACATCCACGTCAATATCGAGCAGACCGCATACGGCGATTACTGGACGAAGTTGACGACCGAGTTCGCGGCCGGCGATGCGCCCGACGTGTTCTGGGATCAGGTCCCGAGGTTCCCGGACATGCAGAAGGAGGGAGTGCTGCTCGACCTCTCGCCGTACATCAAGAAGGACAATGTAGACACCTCGATCTACTATCCGCAGCTCTTGAAGGCGTATCAGAAGGATGGCGGCACATACGGTCTCCCGAAGGATTGGGACACGATAGCGCTTGTCTACAACAAGAAGCTCGTCAGCGCCGCCGGCGTAAACCTCGACTCCGGACTCACCTGGAATCCCGATGGCTCGGGCACGTTCATTTCTGCCCTGCAGAAGCTGACCGTGGACAATAGTGGAGTTCACCCGAACCAGCCAGGCTTCGACGCATCCAAAGTGAAGCAGTATGGATTCGTGTCGCTGAACGATGAGAACGAGATCTACTGGAACTACATTGCCGGTGCGGGCGGCACGGTCGCCGATGGGAGCGGCTTCACCTATGCGAACGCCAAGTCCCAGCAGGGACTGCAGTTCGCGGTCGACTTGATCAGCAAGTACCACGTCTCCCCATCGGCAGCGGAAACGAATCCGCCCAAGTCGGCCGTCCAGGAGCAAATGTTCCAGGCCGGTCAGGCCGCCGTCATCCAGGCGGGGGACTGGAACCTGTCACAGATCGTTTCCCAGTCGAAGTTCCCAGTCGGAATTGCTAAGCTACCTGCGGGACCCGCCGGTAGCGTGAGCGTGTTCAACGGGTTGTCCGACGCCGTATATGCGAAAACCAAGTACCCTGCGCAGGCATGGAAACTCGAGCAATGGTTGGCGTCGTCGACCTCCGAGAAGATCCTCGGCTCGGGCGGCTACGTGTGGCCGGGAATCACGAGCCTCGACTCGACGTACCTCGACTCCTGGAAAGCGAAGAGTGTCGACGTGACTCCGTACCTGAATGCGGCGCACGGCAAGACCATCGGCTACCCGGTCCTCGGCGGGTTCACGGCGGCCGACCAGAAGGTCTCAAACGTATTCAACGAGATGTTCCTCGGTCACGAGACAGTTGCGGCGGCTGCCAAACAGGCGGATGACCAGGCGAACGCAGCGATTCAGGCCGCGTCGCACTAG
>JAWWOY010000306.1:0-9198 GCA_033851195.1 Kribbellaceae bacterium
CCCAAGGCCGTGGCGGTGGAGCCGATCGCGATCATCGGCCTCGCGGCCCGGTTCCCCGGCGCTGACACGCTGGAGGTGTTCTGGGAGAACCTGGTCGGCGGCGTGGAGAGCATCCGCCGGTTCAGCCCGGAAGAGCTGGTCATGGCCGGTGGCGCGGACGCGTTCGGCGACGAGGAACTGGTCGCCGTCAGCGGTGCGCTGGACGAGGTCGAAGCGTTCGACGCCGCCTTCTTCGGTATCAGCGCCCGCGAGGCCGAACTGACCGACCCGGCGCAGCGGATCTTCCTGGAGATCTGCCAGCACGCGCTGGAGCACGGCGGCTATGCGGGCGGAGGCGGCCGGATCGGCGTGTTCGCCGGGTCCGGGATGAACCTCTACACGCAGCAGAACCAGCACGACGGTGCTCAGGACGACTCGGCACGGACAGCGACCCGGCCGGATTTCCTCGCCACCAGGGTTGCGCACCGGCTCGGCCTGACGGGCCCCGCCATCGGCGTACAGGCGGGTTGGTCCTCGTCATTGGTTGCCCTCCATCTGGCCTGTGAGGCGTTGCGCAGCGGCGACGCGCACCTGGCGCTGGCCGGGGCGGCGGCGGTGCATGTCCCGCAAGCGATCGGGTACCACGCGAGCCCGGACTCGATCCTGTCCCCGAGCGGCCGGATCCGGGCATTCGATGCCGAGGCCGATGGCACGGTGGGCGGCAACGGCGTGGCGGCGGTGCTGCTGAAGCGGCTGGACCAGGCCGTGGCCGACGGGGACACGATCCACGCGGTGATTCGCGGTTCCGCGGTGAGCAATGACGGAACCGACAAGGTCGGCAGCACGGCGCCCGGGGTCGGCGGACAGGTCGAGTTGATCGAGCAAGCGCTCGAGCGGGCCGGGGTCGAGGCGGACTCGGTCAGCTACATCGAGGCGCACGCGACCGGCACCGCGGCCGGTGACCCGGTCGAGTTCCGCGCCCTGTCGTCCGCTCTGCGGCGGTACACGGACAAGGTCGGCTTCTGCACGCTCGGCTCGGTGAAGCCCAACATCGGCCACCTGGACAGCGCTGCGGGGATGGCCGGCCTGATCAAGACCGTGCTGATGCTGCAGCACCGGACGCTGGTGCCGACGATCAACTACACCCGGCCTAATCCGGAGCTGCAGCTGACCGGCAGCCCGTTCGTGATCGGCACCGAGGTGCGCGACTGGGAGTCCAGTACGCCGCTGCGCGCCGGCGTCAGCGCACTGGGCGTCAGCGCTCTGGGCGGCAGTGGCACCAATGCCCATGTGATCCTCGAGGAGGCGCCGCGGCTGGTCCGTCGCGGCGATGACGGCCCTGTCGTCCTGCCGCTGTCAGCGCCCGACCCGGAGGCACTCACCGAGCTGGCCGAACTGCTTCAGACCGAACTGGAGCACGGCACCGGTCACCGGATGATCGACTTCGCCGGTACGGCGGCTCTCGGACGCTCGGCTCGTCGTCATCGCATCGCTGTGGCCGGCTCAACGGAGACCGAACTGGCTGAGGCATTGGCCACCGCGCAGCCGGTCGAGGTGCCGCGGGGTGGGCCCGGACCGCTCGGGTTCGCGTTCACCGGCCAGGGAGCGGCCCGGCGCGGGATGGCAGCCGGTCTGGCTGCTCGCTTCCCGGTCTTCCGCGGCGTCCTCGAAGAGTGCGACAAGGTGTACGCCGACGAGTTCGCCGGCAGCCTGCTCGAACTCCTGCTGACTCCGGCCGGTGCTGAGGGTGTCTGGCCGACCGAGACCGCGCAGCCGGCGCTGTTCGCCTTCGAGGTCGCGCTGGCGCGGCTGTGGCAGTCCTTCGGGGTCGAGCCGGCGCTGGTCGTCGGACACAGCGTCGGCGAATACGCCGCCCTCTGTGTGGCCGGCGGGCTGTCGCTGGCCGACGGCGTACGGCTGACGGCCCAGCGCGGTCTTCTGATGCAACGCGGTACGGCGCCGGGCGCCATGGTTGCGGTCCGTGCTGACGCCGACCGGGTTCGAGAACTCGTTCAGACGCCAGGAGTGGAGATTGCCGCTGGCAACGGTCCGCAGTCGTTCGTACTGGCCGGCGCCGAGGTGGTCGTGGGCCAGTTGGCCGAGCAGCTGGACCAGCTGGACGTGGCCTGGCAGCGCCTCGACGTCGACCGGGCTTTCCACAGTTCGCTGGTGGATCCGATCCTGGCGGACTTCGCCGAGGTCGTCGCGATGATCAAGCTGACACCGCTGCGTACGCCGATGGTGTCCAGCTGGTCCGGCGATCTGCTCGAGACCGGGACCGTGCTCGACGGTGACTACCTGGTCGGGCAGCTTCGCCAACCGGTCCTTTTCAGTGATGCCGTTGAGGCCTTGACTGCCGCGGGTTGCCGGCGATTCCTGGAGCTAGGTCCGGACGCCGTACTCAGCCCGGCCGGTCGGCGGATCGCTCCCAACAGCACCTGGATCCCGGCCCAGCGCCTCGGCCAGGACCCGGTGCTGGCCACCATGAACGGACTGGCCGAGCTGTACCGCCAAGGCACCGAGATCGCCTGGTCCCGCGTCTATCCCGACAGCGGCCGGGTCCCGCTGCCGGCGTACCCGTTCCGCCGAGTACGCCACGAGGCGGACGCCACCGTACGCCCCGCGGCACGAACTCACGCACCGATCCCAGCAGAGCCGCCGGTAGCCCGCGCAGTCCTTGCCAGCAACATCGCCACCAGCATTGCCATCAAGAAGATCGCACTGGATCCGCCGACGTCGAACGGCCAGGTCACGCTGCCCTCCGAGGAGGTCGCTGCGGCCGAAGTATCGCCTTTCGCGATCGCGATTCCCGCGGACGAGCTCATCGACAAGTCCGTGACACAGACGGCAGCCCCGGCGGCTGGTGACGTGCCGATTGGTGCAGCCGCTGGCGTGGAGTCGGTCGACCAGGATCAGGGCGATGCAGCGCCGAGCGACCCGGAGTCAGTTGATCCGGCTGTCGTCGCTGAGCGGTACCGGCAGTCCCTTGAGTTCGTGCTCGATCTGACAGGCGAACAACTCGGCCTCGACCCGTACGACGTCACGGTCGACCACACCTTCGTCGAACTCGGCGCAGACTCGCTCTCGATGCTCCGCGTGGTCGAGGAGGTACGGCAGCGGTTCGATGTCGAACTGGCCGTCAGCGAGCTGTTCACCGTTCTCAGTACTCCGCACAAGCTCGCCACAGCCGTCGCCTCCCGCAGCTTGCCGGGCGCAACGGTGAACCCGCTCGATCTCCTGCACCCGTCCACCCCGAATGCGGCCACTTCTACTCCGGCCAAGGCACTCGCCGCCGAGTCCACGCCGAGCGAGGCGCCGGGCGTGGGTTCGACTACGGACGCAGAGGCGACAGACGAGGTCAGTGCTGCGGCGGAACAGGCGGCGGCCGGGGATCCGCGAGCGGCATTGGCTGTGCTTGGATCCGGACTGGCCGAGCTGGCAGCCAAGGTGGACGCGGCCGCCGCGGCCACGAATGCCGGGAACGTGCCGAGCACCGGCGTCGCGACGCTCATGTCGCAGCAACTGCGGGTCGCGGGCCAACTGGTCGAGCAGGTCACCAGACTGATGCGCGATCAACTCGCCCTCCTGACCGACCCGCCGGCAGCGCAGACTGCCGAGCCGTCGACGGAACCGCAAACTCAGAACGGCGCACCCGCAGACTCGACAGCGGAGGCATCGGCGAATCCGTTGTCCGAGGCAACGGAGCAGAGCACCGAGGAGCAGCAATCGGAGCAGGACCAGGCAGCCGAGGAGTTGTCCAAGGCAACGGACCTGGAGTTCTGGCGCACCACGCTTGAAGGTGCGCAGCCGCTCCTGCTGCCGACCGACCGGCCACGCCCTGCGTTGCGGACTGCAGCCGCTTCGCTGGTGCACGACCTGGATCCGGAACTCGGCGACGAGCTGACCGTCTTCAGCCGGGACCGCCGGGTTAGTCCTTTGATGACCTTGCTCGCGGCCGTCGGTACCGTGCTCGGCCGGTTCGCCGCGCAGGACGACATCGTGATCGGCACGGCTGCGCTCCGGCGCCCGATCGGTGCCGCAGGCAACGGTGACAGGCCTGCCGGCCAGGGCTTCAACCCGATCCCGCTCCGGGTCGACCTGTCCGGTGAACCGGATCTCGGCGAACTTGCCCAGCGGGTCCGCGAGACGACCACCGCCGCCTTCGACCACGCCGGGGCCGATCTAGGCTCGCTGACCGGGGAACCGCTGTTCCAGGTGCTCGTCGAGTTCGACGCGGATCCGGCCGATCCGGAGGTCGGCGCCGAGCTGGACCTGCGCCTGCGGCTTGCCCAGCATGCCGGTGGCATCCGCTGTACGGCGGAGTACAGCGCCGAGTTGTTCGACGAGTCGACTATCCAGCGGCTGCTGGACTATGTGGAAGCCGTGCTGCGGCGAGCGATCGCCGAGCCTGATTCGACCTTGCCCGAGTTGATGCAGATCACTGCCGCCGACCGCCTGGTCCTCCGTGAGATGGAAGGCGTCGCGGCTGAAGTGACCGGCGAACTGAGCGGGTTGCACACCTTGTTCGAGCGGCAGGTCGCCAAGACGCCTGAGGCGACTGCCCTGATCCAGGGTTCTCGGGAGATCAGCTATGCCGAGCTCGACCGGCGCTCGAACGCCGTCGCGTGGCAGCTGGTGGACCTCGGTGTCCGACCCGGCCAACTGGTGGCGGTCAGAGTGGCCCGCAGCGCCGAACTGGTGGTTGCCGTACTGGCTGTGCTCAAGTCCGGTGCCGCCTATCTGCCGCTCGACCCCGGCGTACCGGAGTCGCGCTGGTCCTTCATGACCGCGGACGCGGGAGCGGTTGCATTGGTGGGCGACGATGCTGCGTTGGCCGACCGGCTGGGTCTGCGGCTGGCTCCGGTCGCGGCAGTCGATGGCGATCCGCGTGCCAAGCAGGCGCCGCCGATCCGTGCCGCTGCCGATGACGTCGCCTACTGCATCTACACGTCCGGTTCCAACGGCAGCCCGAAGGGTGTGGCGGTTCCGCACCGCGGCCCGGTGAACCTCGTTCGCCAGTACCTGCGGACGAGGCCGTCGCTACGCACGCTGCAGTGGACCTCGTTCGGGTTCGACGTCCACGTGCAGGAGATGTTCACCGCGCTGGCCTCCGGCGCCGCGCTGGTCCTGGTCGGTGAGGGGGACCGGTTTGACCCGACCGCCATGGTCGCGGCATTGCGGGAGCACGAGGTCGAACGCCTCTTCATGACCTTCACCTCGCTGAGCGCGTTGCTGGCCACTTCGCCCGAGCTGCCGGCACTTCGCGAGATCGTGGCGGCCGGCGAGGCGATGGTGCTGACGCATACCGTCCGCGACTTCCTCGCCGCGCACCCGAACTGCGAGCTCTACAACGAGTACGGCCCGACCGAGGCGTCGGTGATCGCCACCATCCACCGAGTCGACGTGACTGAGGATCGGCCGTCGATCGGACGCCCGATCGACGGTGTCGTGGTGCGGCTGCTGGACGAGGCGCTCAGGGCAGTGCCGGTCGGTGCGATCGGAGAGATCCACCTCGGCGGCGTCGCGGTGGCGCAGGGCTACCTCGGCCGGCCGGACGCGACCGATGCGGCTTTCGTCGGCGACCCGGCAACGCCTGGCGGCCGGCTCTACCGCAGCCGTGACCTCGGCCGCTGGCGTTCGGACGGCACTTTGGACTACCTCGGCCGGGTCGATGACCAGGTCAAGATCCGCGGTCACCGGGTGGAGCCGGGGGAGACGGAGCACGTGCTCGCGGACTTGTCCGGCGTCAGCGATGCTGTGGTCGTCGCTGCTGCCGACCCGTCCGGAGTCACCTGCCTGCTCGGCTACGTCGTACTGGCTGACGGTGAACCTGCAGACCTGGCCGGGCTGATGAAGCAACTCGCTGAGGAGCTGCCGAACTACTTGGTGCCCGCAGTCCTGGTGCCGATCGACGAGCTGCCGTTGAACGCCAGCGGCAAGCTGGACCGCTCCCGGCTACCCGCCCCGGAATGGACGACCGGGTCCTGACCTGAACGTCGGTTCTGCACCGCGGACGGGGGGTTAGTCCGGTGGTAGCCCTCCCGCGACCACCGGCCTACCGTCCGCGGTGCAGAACCCGCGTCGATCCTCATCCCTCCTGAGGATCGGTCGCCACCCTCACTCGCCGGCGGAGCAGCGCATAACCGCTGATCACGCAGATGAGCAGGGAGTAACAGGCCCAGACGGATCCGACGTTGCCGAGTTCCGGCCCGTTCCCACGAGAGCCGAGAGCCACGACCGCGGTGACGGCGCCAAGCGCCATCAGCGGGCCGATCCAGCCCAGCACGCCCATCAGTAGCGCCGGTTCGACTCGTTCCCGGAGGGATCCGTGCAAGGCTGCG
The DNA here is from genome assembly GCA_033851195.1 of Kribbellaceae bacterium. Classification (GTDB taxonomy): domain Bacteria; phylum Actinomycetota; class Actinomycetes; order Propionibacteriales; family Kribbellaceae; genus Kribbella. Next base: position 6,321 of record JAWWOY010000306.1, read on the forward strand.
ACGCCGCAGGACGCAGCGACGTTGAGCAACAGCAGGCGGCCGGCGACGTCCGCCAGCGCAGCCTGACCCGGTCCGGCTGTGCCGTAGATGATGGCATAGAGATCGACCGGGACGGTGACTGTGGCGGCGCAAATGACGGCGAGCCGGAACAGACGCGGCCGGCGTACCGAGGTACGCAGCCTGCCGTCGCTGTTGGTAGTAGCAATCACGAGTGCGGTGAAGAAGATAGCGAATATGACCAGAACGACTCCGTCCATCAGGACCTATCCCTACGGTCGAGCGCTGTCCCGGCCAGCGCTGGTGGACGGACGTACCTATGCTGAAATGCCCCCGTGCGCGGCCAAGGGTTACCCCTTCGCCGCACCCGCGGACGGTCAATCCCTGACATGCAGGCCCCCTGATTGCCCTTTGGATGATGTGCCCCCACCCCATCCATCCGTTGCATCGCGTGAACAGGGCCCATCGTTACAAGGATCGCCGCAAAAGGTAAAAATTGCGCAAAAATGCGCGGGATACCCCTTTCCGCACGACATAGATGTGTGCGAGGGGTCGCTCAGCGTGTCCGGATGGTAACGCCCGGAAACCAGATCAGGCTAGGGTGTCCCAGCCGAGCCGGGCGGCGCCGATCAAGCCGGCGTTGTCGAGCTTGGCCGGTTCGACAGTCAACTCCGCGACGAACGGCAGCTGCGCGAGCCGCTTCACCCAGCGCTGCACCGGGTCGAACAGCACCGGGCCGGCCTTGGCCACGCCGCCGCCGATCACTACGGTAGTCAAGTCCACCGTGACAGCTGTCGCGACGATGCCGGCGGCAAGTGCCTGGGCGCCGTCGTCGAAGATGGCCACGGCGATCTCGTCCCCGGACGCCGCATCGGCCGACAGTACGGCGGCGTCCACGGCCTCGCCGGTCCGCCAGCCGCGTCGTTGTGCCCGGGCAACCATCCGCGGGCCGCTGGCGTAGGCTTCGACGCAGCCGTACGAGCCGCAGGCGCACGCCTCGCCGTCCAGGTCGACCACCATGTGGCCGAGGTGGGCGGCGTTGCCCGACTGGCCGAGGAGCGCCTTGCCGTCGACCACGATGCCGGCGCCCACGCCGGTGGACACGACGATGCCGAGCAGATGGTCCACGTTGCGACCGGCGCCGGTCCAGAACTCCCCGAGCGCGAAGCAGTGTCCGTCCACGCCAAGCGTCACCGGTACGTCGCCGACCATTTCGCGGACCCGGTCAACGAGGGGGAAGTCCCGCCAGCCGGTGATGTTCACCGGGGACACCAGACCGTGCCGCTGGTCGAGCGGGCCGGCCGAGCCGATCCCGACTGCCGACGGGGTCGCACCGCCCTGCACCCGGGCGATCAGCTCGCTGAGCGCGGCGAACACCTGGTCCGCGTCGCCGGGCGGCGTCGGGATCCGGTCCTTGGTGAGGATCAAGCCGTCGGCGTCGACGATGGCGGCGGCCATCTTGGTGCCGCCGATGTCGATGGCGAGAACGGTCGCTGCCTCGTCGCTCATGATCCCCCAGTTCAGTGCCGGTGCAGATTGTCAGGTTGAGTGCTGTCGCCGGGGTGCTCGAGGCCGTGCACCAGCCGGACCCGCTCGTGCATCGCTGCGTTCAGCCAGCGGGCGAACGCCTCCAGCCGGGCGCTGTCCAGCAGTTCGGCGTGCCACCGCTGCACCGGGACGTCTGGATCGGCCGGCGGCTGCTCACCGAGCATGTCCGCTGCGTAGTCGAGCTGCGCCCGCGGGATCTGCACGTCGCTGCTGACCAGGGCGGCAACCCGGCGTACGGGCTCGGAGCCAGCCAGCGCGGCGGCGGTGATGGAACCTACTGCGATTGCGGTCGACACGTCCAGCGACTTACCGGCACCAGCCGGTACGGCGTCGCCGCGGCGGCTGAGCTCGTCCACACAGAGCTGCTCGGTGAGGACAACCTGAGCAACCCAGCGGTTCAGCTGCCGCCCCTCCCGGCTGTCCGGCCGCGGCAGCACACAGGCGGCGTCGCCGGCCCGCAGCGCAGCGAGTCGTTCGTCGAGCAGCGCGCGGGGGACCGGCTCGCCGTTCAGATAGGCCATCACCCCAGCCGGCGCAGGAGGTGCGTGGCTGTGGCCATTACCTTGGCCGTTACCTTGGCCGTGCTGGAGGACCGTCATGTGGTGATCTCCAGCCGCACGGTGGGCGCGTACTGGGCGCGGCCGAACCACATCACCTTGGGCAGCACCCACGCATGCGCGGCGCCGGCATCCGCCGGAGCCTGCACCGGAACAGGCACGACCACTGACGAGTTGGCCGGTACGACGACCGCCTGTAGAGGCTCGGGCAGCCAGGACCAGGTCCCGTACGGCGATGCCAACTGCAGTTCGGCCCGGATCTCCGAATAGGTGTTGTTGGTGAACGTCAGCTCCAGGGAAGCGTGTTCCCCCGGAGCCAGCCGGAGATCAGTGGTCGAGGGGGAGACGGTCAGTCCGGTAGGCCGCCCGGGCTCCCCTTCGACCGCTCCGGAGCCATGCTCGGGTGCCTCGGTCGGCGCGAGGCCGAAGCCGAGTGCCGCGGTCAGCTCCGGACTCTCCCCGACGAACACGGTGACGACGTCCTCAACCGCTTGGACGCCGGTGCCGCCGGCCAGCTCGTCGGTCTCGGTCAGCACGCGAGCAGCGACGAAGTACTCCCCGGCTGGGCAACCCTCCGCCGGAGTGACGTTGGCGAGATAGCGGACGTAGCCGCCCGGCTCGAGGGACAGCGAACGGTCCGGCTGGTCGGAGGTCCACCCTTCCGGCAGGTCGAGGGTCAACCGTCCTGCAGCCGCCACATCGACGTACTGGTTGGCGATGACCATCGAGACCTCGAACGGCTTGCCGGCAGTCCGTGCGACGGTGGGGGAGACCGA
>JAWWOY010000334.1:0-2515 GCA_033851195.1 Kribbellaceae bacterium
CAGCCAGTCCAGGTAGGCCGCCGCCCCGGCCGTGATCGGAACGGCGCTCACCTCGGGATTGGTCCACGAGTGCTCCGCCAGTAGTCGCGCCTCCAATTCGGCGTAGCGTCCCTCGGTCGTCTTGAGGACGACCTGCCACTCCTCGCCCTCCCCGTACTGGCCTTCGTGCCAGAACACCGACACGACAGGTCCGACGACCTGCGCGCCGGCCGCTAGGCCCGCCTCCACCGCTGACCCAGCGAGCCGAACCGCCTCCTCGCGAGTCGCCGCCGCCGTCGAAACTTGCAGGTAGCCAGACATGTGAGCGAGTCTAGGGCGACGGCGGGCGTCGCCGGGGTGGTACGACTGTCCGTGTGAGCCGCATGGATCATTCATCGAGAACTAGCAACACGCCGGTCTGCCGGGATATCAGCGGATGACTGTCCACCTCTTCGGCATCCGGCACCACGGACCGGGATCCGCCCGGGCGCTTTCTGCTGCTCTGGTTGAACTCGAGCCGGACCTCGTGCTGATCGAGGGACCGCCTGAGGCGGACAAGGTGGTCGAGCTGGCAGCCGATCCGGAGATGGTGCCGCCGGTGGCTCTGCTGGCTTACGCAGTGGACGATTCGACCAGGGCGGCGTTCTGGCCCTTCGCTGTCTTCAGCCCCGAGTGGCAGGCGATCCGGCACGCGCTCGCCGCCGGCGTACCGGTGCGGTTCTGCGACCTGCCGGCGGCCTACCAGTTCGGCAGCAGTGGTCATGAGGGGCGTGGTCTGGCGGCGGATCCGCTCGCGACGCTGGCGGCGGCCGGTGGGTATGACGATCCGGAGCGCTGGTGGGATGACGTGATCGAGCACCGGCGGGATGGAGCTCCGCCTTTCACGGTGATCGCCGAGGCGATGGCCGAGCTGCGCGCCGATGAGGTGGCCACCGGACGCGAGGCGCAGCGTGAGGCGTACATGCGGACGACGCTGCGGAAGGCGATCCGCGAGGGGTTCGAACGCATCGCCGTCGTCTGTGGCGCCTGGCACGTTCCGGCGCTGACGGAACCGTTGCCGCCAGCAACACATGACGCACGGGTGCTGAAAGGTCTGCCCAAGCGGAAGGTCGCGTGCACCTGGGTGCCGTGGACGCACGGCCGGCTGGCGAGCGCCAGCGGGTACGGCGCCGGTGTCACCTCGCCCGGCTGGTACCACCACCTGTTCACCGCGCCCGACCAGATCACGACCCGCTGGCTGACCAAGGTCGCGCGGGTCCTGCGCGCCGAGGATCTGCCGGTGTCCAGTGCCCACGTGATCGAGGCCGTCCGGCTGGCCGACACCTTGGCCGCGATGCGGGAGCGTCCGCTAGCCGGCCTCAGCGAAGTCACCGAGGCCACCCGGGCGGTCCTGTGCGGCGGCAACGACCTGCTGCTCGACCTGGTAACCCGGGAGGCGGTCGTCGGCGAACTGCTCGGCACCGTGCCGCCAGCGACACCACAGGCACCGGTTGCGGCGGACCTCGCTGCACAGGCTCGACGGCTGCGGTTGAAGCGAGACGCGGCCGAGCGCACTGTCGAGCTGGACCTGCGCAAGCCGAACGACCTGGAGAAGTCCAGGTTGCTGCACAGACTACGGATCCTCGGTATTGACTGGGGTCGACCGGCGGCGGACGAACGGCGCAACCAGGGCACCTTCCGGGAGACCTGGACACTCAGCTGGGACCCGGGACTGGAGGTCGATCTCGTCGCGGCCGGAGCGCACGGGACCACTGTGCTCGGTGCGGCTACGACCGTGATGCTGCGCGTGGCCGACGACTCCTCGACGCTGGCCGAGGTCACCGCAGCCCTGGAGCGCTCGTTGCTCGCAGACCTTGCCGAGGCATTGCCGTCTCTGCTGAAGGGTGTCGACACCCGCGCCGCCAAGGACGCCGATGTCGGCCAGCTGATGGCGGCTCTGCCTGCACTCGCCCGCTCCGCCCGGTACGGCGATGTGCGTGGCAGTGACACCGCTGGTCTGGGTTCTGTCGCGAGCCGGATGGTCGCCAGGGTGTGCGCAGGGCTGGCCCGGACCGTCCATGGCCTTGATCCGGAAGCTGCGGCGAAGATCCTGGAACTGATCGATGGCGTCCAGGATGCAACCATCCTGCTGGACCAGGTCGTGCGTGACGAGTGGCTGGAAACGCTGCAGGGCTTGAGTGATCGCGCTTCGGTTCCGCCGCTGATCACCGGACGGCTCAGTCGGCTGATGCTCGATACCGAGCGGCTCGACGCTGCGGAGATCGCCCTCCGGTTGGGCCGTGCACTGACCCCGGGGACCGAGACGGCCGACGCAGCCGGTTACATCGAGGGGTTCCTCGCCGGTGTCGGCCTGCTGCTGGTACACGACGAACGCCTGCTGGAACTGGTCGACACCTGGTTGACCAGCGTCCGCGATGACGCATTCCTCGAGGTGTTGCCGTTGCTGCGTCGTACTTACGGGACTTTCGCCTCGCCGGAGCGACGCTCGATCGGCGATCGCGCCCGGGTGCTGCGCGACCCCACGGCTCGCGCGGCC
>JAWWOY010000338.1:0-6779 GCA_033851195.1 Kribbellaceae bacterium
CCTATGCGGCTCACCCTCGCCCGGTCGGCACAGCCACCGCTGCCGTCGCTGACCAGCCCGGCCATACCAACCCGCACGCACCACCACGCCGCGATGACCCTGCGGGCACTCCGGGATCTCCATACCCCGAACCATATCCACGCTAAGCGACATAGGACAGATGTTCTATTGTCCTTGACAATGATCGCGGTCTCGCTCTCCGCCACTTCGTCCCTCGTCCTGGTCGCCGAACCTCCCACCTTCGATGTGGACGGCTGAAACCAGGACGGCGGCCGCCCGGGCAGCGAGGGCCCGGGCAATGGCAGATAGAACTGCAGGAAGGAGAAGGCATGCCTTTGCCGTGCCGTGAGAGGGGAGCCCGACGATGTTGCTGGAACACCGTGGACGGCGGCCGGTTGTGCCGGAGTCCGCGTACGTCGCGCCGTCAGCGGTGCTTTGCGGAGCGGTTGTGCTGGCCGAAGGCAGCAGGGTGCTGCATGGCGCAGTCCTGACCGCGGAGAACGGTGACGTCCGCCTCGGCAGGAACAGTGTGGTGATGGAGAACGCCCTGGTGCGCGGCCGGGCGGATCATCCAGCACTCATCGGCGATGCAGTCCTGGTCGGTCCGCACGCGCACGTGAACGGCGCCACGGTCGAGGACGAAGTGTTCATCGCCACGGGCGCCTCCCTGTTCCCGGGCTCGGTCGCCGGTGCCGGCGCCGAGCTGCGGATCAACAGCATCCTGCAGGTCAACTCACGCCTGGAGCCTGGCGCGGTGCTGCCGATCGGCTGGATCGCGGTCGGCGACCCGGCCCAGCTCTTCTCGCCCGATCGGCACGAGGAGCTGTGGGAGGTCCAGCGCGGCCTGGACTTCCCAGGCACCGTGTACGGCGTTCCCCGTGGTACGTCGATGCGCGACATCATGGCCCGCCAGTCCGAGTACTACGGCGCCCACCAGGAGGACCGCTTGGTCAGCGAGGAGTAGAACCACCATCGCCAGCCTGGACCTGGACCTGACCGACCAGCTCGAACTGTCGGACTCGGCCGGGCGGCGAGGAGGCACAGGTCATCGATCCATCGATGGTGACCAACCGTGCGGCCACCACGACGACCACCTCTTGGCCCTCGTCATCCAGACGCACTCGCCATCTGTCTCGCGCCAACTCCTGTACGTCGATCGGCCGGAGCGAGTCGACCTCGAGCGTCCGCCCTGCGGCGCGAGCGAAATGCTGCGCGGCTTGGACCTGCGGTGCCATCGCGCCTACTCCGCGGAGCAGGTCGGGTAGCACCAGGCCCTCGTCGTACCGGCTGACTACTTCGGCGGCCCGGGTCGGCGGGACATGGCCGTAGAAGAGGCCGTGTGGCAGGAGGACCAGGTTCGCGGCGAAACGATCGCCACCGACGTGGCTGCACTCCCAGGTCCTGTCGGGGTGGGCCGCAGCCAGAGCGGCGGCAGTTGGACGGCCACGCACGGCACAGCACGGGTCGTGCCGTCCATGAGTGCAGATCAGGTAGATCGGTTCGTCGCTCGGTGAGCCCTGATCCCGACCGGCCAACACCTCGAGCAGGTGCTCGTCCGTCGGCAACTCACCCCAGCGGACCGACTCACGTCCGAGGCGGCTGTCGACCATCGCCCAGCGGCGCGGCACCGCCCGATCGATCCGGCCGTAGCGTCGGATCAAGGCAGGACGGCACCGCAAGGCCGCACAGAAGCGCAAAACCTCCGTCGCCAGATCGTCAACCCGATCATCAACCCCAGCATCCCCGCCCCTGAGATCACGTACGCCGGACTGGTGAGCGCTCGTCTCGGGTCGGCCGCGGAGAGCGGCCAGCGCGTCCCGCGGCCACGGTTCGCGCGACTCGATCAGCAGCCAGCGCTCAGCCGGCGGCGCCGAAGCCGCGAGCACATCGCCACGCCATTCGGCCGAGGCAGCACAACCCGAGTCCGGCTGGTAGCGCAGTGCGGTCACGGGTTGCTCGCGACCAGCACCGCCTCGGTCATCAGCCGCCGGACCAGCACCAGTTGGTCGGCCTCGTCCAGCCCGGGCAGTTCGCCGACCTTCACCTCGTCACCTTCGCACAACCGGACCACCGCGTCACTAGTTGCTACAGGCAAGGAGATGGTCCGGTCGGGTAACTGCAACAGGACAGGATCACCCGGAACCACCCGATGCCGCAGACCCGCGCGCAGCCGGACCGTCGTACCGGTGGCGAGGTCGGCGATCGCCGCGGCGTGTGCCAGCGGAGCGAGCGGGGCAGGGCGGTTGCCGGACCAGGTACGACGCCGGAGGCGGACAGCGAGCTCTTCGGCCGACGCCGTCTGAACCTGTTCGGCGAAGATCGAGGCCACCTGTTCCAACTGCCGCTTCACCTGGGCCGTGTCGCCCGGGTCGAACCCGAGCGGCAACGCTGTCCGCAGCTCTGCTTGATCGGCTGCAAGGGCTGCTAGTTCCTGGACCAGCAGGTAGCGCGTCATGGTGTGCAGCCCAACCGTCAGGTGCGCGCTGACTCCACCGAGAGCCTTCGCGGAGTGCAGGAACCCGCGCGGCACATACAGAGCGTCACCCGGGCGCAACACCTCGTCGACCACTGGGGCTTGGTCCCGGGCAGCCGTGGCAACGGCCTTTGAATGATCCGTCCAGGGCTGGTTCCGCAGCGGATCGACGTGCACGGGTTCGTTGACGGTCCAGTGCTTCTCGCCGGCGATCTGGAGCACGAAGACATCGTGGACGTCGTAGTGCGCCGCAAAGCCCTGCGAGTCGGGCGGTGTGATGTACGCGTTGATCTGCACCGGATGCCCGGCATCGGCCGCCAGTTGGGTAGCGAAATCCACCAGCGGCGGCCAAGTCCGGTGCAGCGCCTGCAACACCACGGTGTGGCCGCTGGCGAACAGCGCGGCGACCCGATCGTCCAGCACCTGATCGCCGATCTCAGCGCCGACGCCGCCGGATCCGGTGAACTGGCTGTCACCGACAACAGCGCCGTTCTTCGCGATCCGGACGAACGGCGTCCGAAGACCCCGTCGCGATAGCAACTCATCGGCATCGTCGAGGGTCAGCAGATCCGTGAACGGCGCCGGCAACTCCGCGGCGTGCGACAACAGCGCGCGCGAACCCCAGTAGTCGTTGGCGAACCTGTCCGGGTCACCGGCCACACAGCGCCGGAGTGCCGGGCGACCGTCCAACGGTCGCCCGGCCTCCGGCCCGTCTTTCATCAACTTCCGGAACTCCCCTCAGCGACCGGCGCCGCTGTCAGCTCCACCGTCGGCTCCGCCGTCACTTGCGCCCGGGGTGGCCCCACCATCAGCGAGACCTTCGCCGTCGCGGCCCGATCCACCAGCACCGCTGTCAGCGCCACCATCGATCGAGCCGGGCGTCGCGCCACCGTCGGCGAGACCCTCGCCACCAGATCCGCCGGCACCGCTGTCAGCGCCACCATCGGTTGCACCCGGCGTCGCGCCGCCGTCAGCGGGACCCTCACCACCGTACGAACCGGCACCACTATCCGCACCGCTATCCGCACCGCCGTCCGCACCGCTGTCCGCACCTCCGTCAGTAGCACCGGGTGTTGCGCCTCCGTCAGCGAGACCCTCGCCGTCGCCGGCGGCGGTCGTCATGTCGTCGTCGTCCAAACCCATGATGCTGCTCCTTCCGAGAGTGCTGGTGTCCCCCCAGTGCGCACAGTGGAACCGGCCTAAACCCGCGCGCGAGGTATAGCGAGCCCTCGGTTCGGCAGCAATCGAGTGATCAGCCGAGGATGTCGCGCCAGACCTTCAGGAAGCTGTCACTAACCGCCTCCGGCCGTACCGCTATTCGCAGCCAGTCAGGCCCCAGGCCGGGGAAGGTATCGCCGCGCCTGACCGCGAATCCACGCTCGCGCAGCGCCTGCCGAACCATCGCAGCCCCGGTCAACCGCACCAGTACGAAAGGCCCCCGAGCCACCCCGTACGTCGCCACGCCGGCAGGCGCGGCAGTCCCGGCAAGACCCGCCAGCAGGTAGTCCCGCTGCCGATCCAGCTCTATCGCCGCGCGGGTGGACTCGTCCACTGCCCACTTGTTGCTGCAGGCAATCGCGGCGGCAAGCGCCGGGGTGGAGACCGGCCAGTGCGGCTGTACCGCGGCCAGCCGTTCGACCAGACCTGGCTCGGCGACGGCGTACCCGACGCGGAGTCCGGCCAGTCCCCAGGTCTTGGTCAGGCTGCGAATCACGATCAGGCCCGGCGCCTCCGCCCCGACCAGTGACTCGGGCTCACCCGGCACGGCATCCATGAACGCTTCGTCGACGACCAGGATCCGGCCTGGCCGGGCCAGCGAACGCAGGACCTCAGCCCTGTGCAACACCGACGTCGGGTTGGTCGGATTGCCAACGACGACCAGGTCGGCTTCGTCCGGGACCAGTTGCGGATCCAGGACGAACCCGTCCTCGGCGCGCAGCAAGACCCGGTCGACGGTGTGTCCCGCCGACCGCAGCGCTGCCTCGGGCTCGGTGAACTGCGGGTGCACCACCACGGCGTGGTTCGGTCGGAAGGCCCGGGCGATCAGGACGAACGCCTCCGCCGCGCCGGCTGTCAGCAACACCTGCGCGGGCACGCACTCGTGCCGCTCGGCCACCGCGGCAATGGCAGCGTCCTGTCGAGGGTATGCCGCCAGGTCCGTCAGGCTGCCGGCGATGTCGTCGAGCAGCCACGCCGGCGGCGTACCGGTCCGGACGTTGACGGCGAGATCCACCAGTCCGGCCCCGACCTCCTCGTCACCGTGATGATCGAGATCGAAGTCGCCCGCCGGATCCGTCACCCCACCGAGGCTAGCCAGCCCGCGCTCCGCGGCCACCCCCACCCCTCGCCCGGGCGAGCCCACCTGGCGGTCCTCACCAAGGATCGCAGGTCAGCGAGGGCTGACGGTGAAGCGGCGGTTCTGCAGCGACGGGTTGCGCTTGCGGACCTCGGCCAGCCGGACCGGGTCGATCTCGGCGATGGCATGCCCATCGACCTCGCCGACCGAGGCCACCGGGACGCCCTGCGGATCGATCACCTGACTCAGGCCCGAGTACTTCTTCCCGTTCTGGGCCGCAGCCGCGACGTAACAGGTGTTCTCGATCGCCCGAGCCGTCAGCAAAGTCGTCCAGTGGTACTCCTTGAGCGGCCCCCGCACCCAAGCCGCCGGTACGACGAGGACCTCGGCGCCGGCATCGACCAGCGCCCTCGACAACTCGGGGAACCGCAGGTCATAGCAGGTCATCAGCCCCAGCTTCCGGCCGGCGATCTCCACCACCACCGGTGCGACATTCCCGGCCGTCAACTGGTCTGACTCGCGGTAACCGAACGCGTCGTACAGGTGGATCTTGCGATAAGCCCCGAGCAGTTCGCCGTCGGCACCCACCGCGAGCAGCGTGTTGTAGGGCCGGGCTTCGTCGAAGCTCCGCTCGAACATGCCGGCCACGATCGCCGTACCGTGCTCCACCGCGGCCTTGCGCAGCAGGCTGACGAACTCGCCGTCGAGCGGTTCGGCCTGATCGCCGACCGAGCCACCGTCGGCGGCGAAGTCCGCCATCATCGCTTCGGGTAGCACCACGACGTCCGGCTTCCCCGCCGCGGCCGCCGCGATGAGCCGCGTCACGGCGTCCCGGTTGGCGGCCTTGTCCTGACTGCTGGCGGTCTGTACAACGGCGATCCTCATCTCTCCATGGTGCCGCACCAGCGCGCTTGGGACCGGCCGTGGGGTGGCAAACTGCGGAGGCATGAGCTTCGACGCGATCGTGCTCGCCGGCGGCGGGTCGACCCGATTCGGCGGCGCCGACAAAGCCCAGCTCGTGCTGGACGGCGTCTCGCTGCTCGATCGGGTACTGACGGCAACCAGCTCGGCGACCTCCACCGTGGTGGTCGGACCCGTTCGCAAGACCTCCCGGCCAGTCGCCTGGGCCACCGAGGATCCGCCGCTGGGCGGACCGGTGGCCGGGATCGCCGCCGGGCTGTCCGCCGGCGCTGCTCCGATAGTGGTGCTCTGTTCCTGCGATCTGCCCTGGCTCACCGCGGCGGAAGTGGCTCGCCTGGTGGAGGGGATCGGCGAGCACGACGGCTACGGACTCCGCGACTCGGAGGGACATGAGCAGCGCCTGGCCGCGGCCTACCGGCGTACGGCGTTGAGTGCAGCGCTGCAGGCACTCGGGGACCCACGCGACCAGGCGGTGCGCCGCTTGTTCGCGGGACTCGACCTGGCCTGGACCGAGCCGAGCCGGGCCGGTGACGACGTCGACACCTGGGCCGACTTTGACGACCGACCCCCGCGCGACGACTGATATTCGGTCGACGGCGCTACCTGATCTACCTACGGTGTGGCCGTGACCGACTTCGCACCAGACCTGCTGGCTGCGATGACGACAACTGCCTGCCCGGGCAGCGTCATCGACGAGATCGTGCCCCGGACAGGCGGACAGTTGAGCAGCGTCTTCGAGGTACGCCGCCGCGCCGCCGCGCCGGTCATCGTCAAGCTCTACGAGCCGGAATGGGCCTGGAAACAAGCGAAAGAGTTGTACGTCTACGGCCTGCTGGCCGAGCCACTGACAGGCTCCGTCCCGGCCGTCCTGCATGCCGAACCAGCCGGCGACACCTTCGGTCGTGCGTTCACCGTGTTGACCAAAGTGCCAGGTGTTCCGCTCTCCGAGGCCGGCGAGCCGACACCGGCCGAGTGGACCGGCATCTACGCACAACTCGGCGCGCTACTCGCCGAGATCCACCGCATCCCGCAGCCGGCGTACGGGTATCTGACCGACGAGGTGCTCGAGCCGCTGCCGACGAACGACGC
>JAWWOY010000355.1:0-2799 GCA_033851195.1 Kribbellaceae bacterium
CCAAGGCGACCCGGAAGGAAACGCCGGAGCAGGCCGAGGCCCGCAAACTGCGCCGCAAGCTCAGCCAGCTGGACCAGCGAGTCCAAGACGAACTTGCGCGGCAACGCGAGCAGGTCTATCAGTTGTACCGAACCGCGGTCGCCCGTTACGTCGCCGTCGCGGTCGCCGTCACCACTGCCGTTGCCGAAGGCACCGATCCGCGCCCATGCCTGGCTCAGGAACCCGCCACACTGTCCGACGACAGCCACCTGCTCGAAGCGACCTACCCAACGACAGGACTCAGAGGCGTCGACCGCGACATCGCAGCCGCCCACCACGCTGCCCACAAAGGCCCTAACCCCAGCGTCGCCGCGGCCGGTCCTTCACCCAGCTCGATCGCGACCTCCAGGCCGACCGCGCACCGGCCGGACCCACCCTGGCCGCCGTACGCGGACTACGCCGCGCACCTCCACCAACTCAGCAAAGGCGGCCAACTCGTCCGGCTCCTGCTACGCAGAGCTGACGAACAAGCCCAATGATCCGCTCGTGCTCACCGGAGCAAGCGCTCTCAGAGCAGGTCGGTTCGGCCGAGCGCGGCGGCGCCGGGCAGGAAGGCCGCTCCGCAGTGCCTCGCTCTTGAACTCCGCGGCATTGTCGACGTACAGCTCGTACGGCTTTCACGCTCATCGGCCAGACCGCCTCCACGCCCAACTGCTCCAGCCAGGCCTGCCACCGATCTCAGGACCCTAGTGCAGGCGACTTCGGTACACCGCGATGACTCGCACTCGCCTGCAAACCGGCCACTTCGGAGCGCTGAATGTGCAGACGACTTCGGACATCGACAGCAGGACAACCGGGGGAGTGTCGAGATAACGATCGATTCTCAACACACCCGGGGGAACGGGGGCTGCGGACCGTTCTTGGCGTGGCGCATGCTCAAGCCGAGATAAAGGCCAGAAAGCGCTGACCTAGCGCCGATGACCTCTTCTGGTACAGGCCGTGCTCGGTCATGGTGCCGTGGAGCGAGTTCGCGTCGCCCAGCACCAGTCGGGAGTTCACGAGATCAGTCATCAGCAGGTCGTACCAGTCTCTGCGCCCGGCGAATGCTGGGATGGCGTCCTCGAGGAGCTGGCCCAGGCTGCCGTACTGGTAGCTCGGCCGTGCGCGGCCGTCACGGTCGAAGACAGCCCCGGTGTCGTCCAGGAAGTTCAGCAGCCGCAGGTGAGCTGCGGAGAACTGCTCCACCAGTCGGAAGAACCGCGCCTGCTCGTCGACGTCCGGCGCCCCAGGCGCGACCGAGTTCACGACGGCGTGGCGCAGGGCGTCGAGCTTCTCCTGTTGATGAGTTGTCTGTGCTGCCCGGGTTGCGTTGATTACGGCGTCAACGAACACTTCGTCGCCGGCAAGGTCTTCAAACCGCCGGCCGAGCTGGTCGACGGCTTCGGCGAGTTGATCCAGCCATAGATCCATGCGCTTGTTGTAAGACCAGTTCATCGCGAGCGCGAGCGCCGCGGCGAGAGGACCGCCGACGAACGGGACCGCGCCGGCGCCGCCCTCGACCACCGCTTCGACGACCTCGCGGCTCCGGGACTTGTTGGGCTTGTCGGTCATTCGGTGATCTCCGAGTTGTTCTGCGCGGTGTTGACGTGCCCGTCGGCGTTGGTTATTGGTGAGTCAGCGTATGGGGAGTCTCCGGCGATGATGTGCCCTTGTGCCGCCAGCCCTTCAGTGTGCCTCTCTGCGCCCCGCGTAGCTGCGCGGAGAGTCAGTGTGGGCCAGGGGGTACGTCGCTGGGAGACCACCTCGAGGACCTGGAGTGCGTGCTTGCGGTCGCGCGCGGGCATCGTCAACGCCTTCAGCGCGACGGACCTCACGGTCAGCCGGTCGATGAGCACTGCGGCTACGCCGACCAGGGGTGTTGGTAACGGTGCTGCCACCAGCCCAATGCAGGCGCCTTCCCCGCAAATACCCCCGCCAGGTCGGGTTCAGGTGCTCGTTGGGGCCTGGGTGCGTTTGACGGTGCGGTACACCGTGGAGCGGGCCACCCCGAACAATTCGCCCAGCTCGGCGGTGGTGTGCTCGCCCGCTTCGTGCAGCTTCACCAGATGCGCTTCCTGCTTGGGGTTCAGCTTCGGGCTTCTTGCCACGCAGCCGACCCTTTGCCTTGGCGACCTTCATGCCCTCTCCCTGGTGCGCAACCTGATCTGGTCGGCCTCGAACTCGGCGACCATCCCCAGGACGTTGAACAGCAGCCGGCCGACAAGGCCGGTCGGGTCGTGCACCGATCCACCGAGGCTGAGTTTCACGTCACGAGTCGTCAGCTCATCGACGATGTCACGCGCATCTGGCAGGGAGCGGGCCAGCCGGTCGAGCTTGGTCACCACGAGGGTGTCCCCGGCGCGGCACGCGGCCAAGGCGCAGACCGGCCGGGCACGGTTCGCTCCGGTTAGCCCATGGTCGACGTAGATCCGCTTCGAGCTCACGCCGAGCCCGGCCAGGGCATCACGTTGGGCGGTGAGGTCCTGCTCGTCGGTCGAGCAGCGCGCGTACCCGATGAGCATCTCGGGCCATCGGGAGCCATCATCGGGCATTTCAACGGGCGGGTCTAACGGGACGACCAGTCCGTTGGCCCGTGGGGGCGAACGGTAGTCCGATGGGCTGCCCGCTGGTGGTTCGACTCGCGGAAGGTGTCGGCGGCCGGTCGCTACGGTCGCACTTGATAGCAGAGCTCGTGGCGGAAAGCGGGCCGGCCTGTGTCGATCTGGGCGCGGGTCGATCGTCGTTGTGATGTAACGCGCTTCAGTAGGGGCAGCGTCTCCG
>JAWWOY010000395.1:0-2996 GCA_033851195.1 Kribbellaceae bacterium
TGCAGCCGCGAGTCCGGACTCCAGGTCCGCTGGATCAGTTCCTGCATCGCCCGCAGATCAGCCGGGCTCGAATAGTCGCGGCGTCGCACACAAACCTCCGGATGCTCAGGAACTAACGGTGACCCAGCGTAGCCTGCCCACCCCGCAGACTTCGACTGAAATTCGTATACCTAAATAGGACTTCTATACCTCTTTAGGTATACGGATTTCGCTCGCGTTCTCGGTGCCCCAGTCCCAGAGGGCTTGTAGGACTGGGACGAGGGCGCGGCCTCGGTTGGTCAGGGAATAGCGCACGCGGGGCGGCCAGGCGGGAATGCGGTGCCGCTCGATCACGCCGGCCTCGGTCAACTGCACCAGCCGGTCGGAAAGGACCTTGTCCGAAAGGGCTGGTAATCCCTCGCTGAGCTCGGAGTAGCTGCGGTCGCCGTGGCTGGGGTTGAGGCGGACCATCTGCAGGGGGGCTATCAGACTCGCGGTGCGGTCCAACCTGTGATCGTCGGGTGGCGGAGGTCTGGCGCTGCCCGGTGTGAACCCTGTCTTCAGCGATCTCTTCTACGACGCGGGCGTCTCGCGTGTTGCGGGTTGGCCGATGAGGTCCAGTGATACTGTCCACAGCTTCCGGGCGGCGTCGGCGTCGAGCGCCCATTCCTTGACACCATGGCCGTGGTCGAACAGATCCGCATCGTTGGTTACGGTGTAGGCCTCGCGTCCGTCATCAAGGTAGTGGCCGCCGGTGTGGGCGAATTCGGGGGCGACCGCCGCAACGAGTGTCGTGGCGGCGCCCTGCTGGGCAGTCTTGTAGACGAAGACACCAGATGCCTCGGCGGCGGCCAAGTAGTCCTTCTGCTTTTGCGTGAAGCCTCTTTGCAGGCCCGTGGAGACGCCCCCGGGGTTGACCGCGTTCGCGACGATGCCGTCGGTGGCCCACCGGCGAGTGGCCTCGACCGCGAAGAGCGAGTTGGCGGTCTTGGACTGCGAGTACGCGGCCTGAGGATCGTACTCGCGCCGCTCGAAGTGGATGTCGTCGAACACGACCGGCGACCTCATGTGTGCCGTGGAGCTCAGCGAGACGATACGGGCCTCGCCCCGTTCGCGGGCTCCCGCGGCGAGGGCTTCGTGCAAGCCGAGGCTCAGGGCGAAGTGGCCAAGATGGTTTGTGGCGAATTGAAGCTCCCAGCCTTCCGGGGTTCGGATCAGGCCGCTTACGATGACGCCGGCGTTGTTGATCAGTATGTGCAGTGGTCCGGTCCACCGGTTGGTGAACTCGGCGATGGAGGACCTGTCGACGAGATCCAGCGCACTGACGTGCACGTTGCCGTTGCCAGTCGACTCCGCGATGTCCTCGGCCGTCTTCTCGCCGGCGCCGGTGTTGCGGACCGCAACGGTGACCTCGGCACCGGCGCGCGCGAGGGAGCGGGCTGTCTCCACGCCGATCCCAGACGACGCGCCGGTGACGACGGCTCGGAGGCCCGTGAGGTCGAGGCCCGCCACGACGTCGTCAGCGGTGCTGCTGGCGTCGAATCGGGTTGTGATCAACCGATGAGATGTTGGCACGGAAGCCTCCTGAAGGACGAATGGTCGAAGCGATGAGGCCGATCGGGTCCTCTTCGCGTGACAGCCAACCGGCAGCGGCCCCAGTTAAAGCCAACTATACTCTCTAAACATATATCGTCTAGTTAGACTAGTCGATGGTAGACTAGTGCCCGTGAGTGATCCGGAGTCCGTCAGTGTCGAAGAGAGCCGGAATGAGAGCGGTCGACGGGAACACGTCCTAGGGGCCGCTCTTGAGACCTTCGCCCGTTACGGGTACAAGAAGGCGTCGATGGAGGATGTTGCGCGGGCTGCGGACATCTCTCGTCCCGGTCTGTACTTCCTGTTCACCTCGAAGCAGCACCTGTTCCGGGCCGCCGTCACCCACGCCCTCGACGGCGATGTCGATGCCGCGAAGCGGTCTCTGGCAGACACCAAGCGCCCGCTCCGCGATCGGCTGATCGAGGCGTTCGACCTATGGACCGGGCGTTACATCGGTTCCATGGCGAAAGAGGTCGCCATCTTGATGGAGACCAATCCGGAACTGCTGGGCCCTATTGTCATCGACTACCCCAAGCGTTTTCTCGAGATGGTCACGGATGCCGTCGCAGCCGACCTGCCCTCTGGGCGCGTAGGTATGGCAGAGGACATGGCCCGGACGTTGCTGAGCACTGCCGGTGGAATCAAGCACGAAGCGACCACTCGAGAAGAGTTTGTTGCGCGAATGACCATCGGCGTCGACCTTTTCATGCCAGCCCTCCAGTGACGTCCAGCACCCGCGCAACATGGCCAGGGTCAGCTCGACCGGGCAGGACGGATCGGGCACGGCCCCCGGGGCCGGAACAGGTGCGGCATTGCCGTCAAGCATTCATGGCCGGGGGCTTGCGGGCCAGGAGGTAGCCGTGCGTGGTCTTCTCCGTGCCCTCACGCTCGCGTACTGCTGTCATCTACAGCTGGAGCTCAAGCAGGTCTTCGCCGCCGGATAGGCTCGACGGCATGGGCATTGCGGTTGTGCGGCGGCGTTGATGGCGAGCATTGCGGACGGTGGTATCCCGAGTCCGAACATCTGGCACTACCCGGCGACGTACGAGGTGGAGAACCGGGCGGTCGACCCGGACGGCGTGATCGAACCGGCGATGCGGGCGATCCGGGACTGGGCCGGGGCAGACGTGCTGGACCTAGGTTGCGGGACCGGGTTTCACCTGCCGATGTTCGCCGCCACCGCCGCCTCTGTGGTGGGAATCGATCCCCACGGTGCACTCGTCGACGCGGCCAGGCGGCGTACCAGGAAACTCGCGAACGTCGAGGTGCGGCAGGGAACGGCGCAGCGGCTGCCGGTCGCGGATGCCTCGGTGGATGTGATGCACGCTCGCTGGGCCTACTTCTTCGGGCCGGGCTGCGAGCCGGGACTGGCCGAGCTCGACCGGGTGATGCGCCGGGGCGGCACCGCGTTCGTGATCGACAAC
>JAWWOY010000430.1:0-5399 GCA_033851195.1 Kribbellaceae bacterium
AACGGTCTCCTCAACCGGGGCGAGCGCCTCGGCCCAGTCCGGAGCGATCAGGTCGGTCAGTGTTTTCGGGCTCACCCGCCCAAGCATCCCAGCCCGAGCCCGCCTCCTGCACCGGCGACCCGCCGCAAACCGACGTGACGAAGGGACCAGGGTCACTGCTCGAACCCGGGAGGATTACACCCCCGGCCAGGCCGGTCAACCTCCCCAAACCCACCGTCGTTCCCTCCCCAGCCGGTTTGGGGACTCGTGCTACCCCCTGGACGGCAGTAGGAGTCCCCAAACCCCGCTTGCAGGCCCCGCGAGCCCGAGTCTGACTCGATTCCGGCGCTGGCTCGCCACGAGCGCCTACCTAGTGTCCAACTGACGGATGAATGCCTGAGGTTCGCGTGTTGGTCAGCCGGTCGTGCGGGTGGGCTCGGTAGAAAGGTTGCGGCCCCGCAGGGTATGAGCCTGCGGGGCCCTTTGCATCACACGACATTAGGTGGCCAGCCGTCGCAGGGCTGCTGCGTAGCGGTTGGCGAAGAACTGCTGGCCAAGTCGGCCGACGGGACCGACGAGCCGGGTGTACCAGGCAGCCGGCCGGCTGTAGGCGAGCACGGTGAACCAGATCTCGTCGTTCTCCCGGCAAACGATGAAGGACTCCTCGCCGGATTCGGGATGCCCTTGCAGAGTTCCGTATCCGAAGCCGATCCGGTTCGGCTCGTCCACCGTCCAGACCACCCGGCACGGCACCGGCATCCCGATACCGCTGACGCCGAGCCAGCCGAGAGAGTTCGTGCCGATCTCGGCCCGCGGCGTGTCGGCTTCGATCCGGACTCCGGCGGCGCTGTGCATCTGCCAGCTCATCAGGACCGCAGCTGCCTTGAGGAAGACCTCGTCCCCGGCACCGATCCGGGCGCGATGCTCCAGCCGGTGATACCCGGGCGGCGTCAACTCCGGTCGGGTGGTCGAGCCGACGACGTCATAGCTGAACCGGCGTTCAGCGAGATCCTGGAGCTTCATCCGCCCAGGTCTACTTAGTGGTCAGGCCGGTGGTGCGGTCCTCCTTCAGCGCCTTGAAAAGTGCGAGCGCCTTCGCGGTGTCCCACTTCACCGCCGAGCCGGCCGACGTACTGAGGTTGCCGTTCGAGATGGGCACGGTCAGGGTGACGCCGCCACTGCCGCCGGCTACTGCCTTCATGCCGAGAGCGAAGTGAGCCATGTCGATCGCGCTCGTGTCCTTGTCGACGGTGAGCGCATCGGCGCCCGCGGTGGCGAGCTTGTAGTAGCGGAACGGGTTGAGGAAGGTGGCCGGCCCGACGGCTTTCTTGGCCACGGCGCCGATCATCTCGCGCTGCCGCTGGACCCGGCCGAGGTCGCCGAGCGGGTCGGAGTAGCGGGCCCGGACATACCCCAGTGCGTTGGTGCCGTCGAGTTGCTGGCAGCCCTTCGGCAGGTTGATGTGCGCCTTCGCATCTTTCATTGCCTTGGGCAAGCACATCTGCACGCCGCCGACGCTGTCGATGATCGAGGCGAAGCCACCGAAGCCGATCTCGACGTAATTGTCGACCCGCAGGCCGGTGACGCCCTCGACCGTCTGGATGAGCAGCTTCGGGCCGCCGAAGGAGAAGGCCGCGTTGATCTTGTTCTTGCCGTGGCCGGGGATCGGCACGTAGCTGTCCCGCGGCAGGCTGATCAGCGCGGTCGGGCCGGACTTGGGCACGTGCAGCAACATGATCGTGTCGGTGCGCTGGCCGGCGGCACTACCGGTGCCGAGCTTCTTTTTCTCGGCTGCGGTGAGGCCCGCGCGGCTGTCGGAACCGACCAGCAGGTACGTCGTGCCAGGAGTATCCGCCGGGCGCGTGCCGGCAGGCATCGCGTCGACCTTGTTGATCCGGCCCCACGCGTACAGCGGGACGCAGATCAGCACCAGCAGGAACAACAGGACGATCAGTCCGATGATCCGGCCGATCCAGCTGCGCCGCCGCCGCTTGGTGCGGAGGGGCGATCTGCTGACAAAGCGCCTGTCGATGGGCTGCGGCTCACTCATGCCCCGAACCGTATCCGGAATCGTCAAGGTCGTGCGTCAGCCTGATGGAGGGTTTCGCCGCGCGGGCATCAGTCCGAAGGAGGGTTTCGGTGCGTAATCGCGCCGTGAAGCCGGAAGGCACTGAAGACAGACAGCAGCTGAACCCGCTGCTGTCCCGGCTCCAGGCTGATTCCGGCGACCGGATTCCGGACCACTCTCGCTAACGACATTCATTTTGGTTAAGGTTTCCCCCGACCGGTCGGGGCGAGGGCATCGCCGCTCCGGCGGAACGAGAGTCTGAGGAGAGCCGTGAATCGCAGTGAACTGGTCGCCGGCGTGGCGTCCAAGGCGGGCATCCCGCGGAACCAGGCCGAGAAGGTTCTTGACGCGCTGGGCGACGTCGTCACCGAGGCAGTACACAAGGGCGACAAGGTCTCGTTGACTGGCCTGATCAGCATCGAGCGGGTGCTGCGCGCGCCGCGCACCGGCCGCAACCCGCAGACTGGCGAGCCCCTGTCCATCCCGGCCGGATACTCCGTCCGGCTGTCCTGCGGAAGCCGCCTCAAGGCCGCCGCCCGAGGCGACCTCCGCAGGCTTTCCTGAGCCCGCCTACCTGTCGACCGCAGCGACCCAGTACGGCGTGGTGGGTGTGGGCGGTGTGGTGAATCGGGCGTTCGGAAGGTAGAGCCGGCCGCCGAAGACAGCGATCGTGGTCGGTACGTCGAAGTCGGTGCTGGTGATCTCCCGAACCAGCGTGCCCTGCGTGCCGGACTGGTTCAGATCCAGTACGGCGATCTTGTTCAGCCGGTTCTGGACGACGTACAAGGTATTGCCGGACAGCCACAGACCGTCGCCATTGGTCATCAGCGCCGCCCCTAGGTCGATCCGCTTCGAAACACCGGTGTTCGGGTCTACCCGGAGCAGGAACCCGGTCGAGGACTGTACGACGATCAGCGCGCGGCCGTCCGGCGTGAGCGAGAGGCCGTTCCCGTTGTTGCTGACCGGGGTGTGCACGTAGTCCCCGCTGAGCGGGATCGTCCGGACGGCCGACTGCTCGGGCAGCCTGCCGTCGCGGCCCAGTGGTACCTGGTAGAGCACCGGCTGCTGCGAGTCGGTGAACCAGGCAGAGCCATTGCCGAGCATGACATCGTTCACGAAGGTCGGCTTCGCCGTAGTGAAGGTGTAGCTGGCCAGCACCCGGCCGGTAAGGGTGTCGATCACCCGGCCGTCCCCGCCTCCTCCACCGGCCACGAACAACCGGCCGCGCTGGTCGGTCTTCATCCCGTTCGACGCGGTGCCGGGACCCTGGCTGATCACGCGGCCCTGGCCGGTGCGCAGGTCGGCCGCATAGATGTCGCCGTCCAGCCGCGAACCGAAGTAGGCCCTGCCCGCCCGGTCGATCGCGATGCCCTCCGGCTGGAAGCCGGCCGGCAGATCGAAGTGGGCGGGGAACTGCGGCGGGTGACTGACGGCCGCTGATCCGACCGATGCTGATCCGACCGATGCTGATCCGGCTGATGCTGAGGTGGTCAGGCTGCCGAGCAACAATCCGGACAGACCGACCATCGCGACGAACGCGCAACTAGCTCTACTGCGACGAGACATTGGCGGAGATCCCCCCAGGAAATGGCCGGCTCACCTCTACGCCGACACAACGGCTGGTGTTCGAATCCCTACCCTA
Organism: Kribbellaceae bacterium; assembly: GCA_033851195.1. Classification (GTDB taxonomy): domain Bacteria; phylum Actinomycetota; class Actinomycetes; order Propionibacteriales; family Kribbellaceae; genus Kribbella. The sequence goes on from JAWWOY010000430.1 coordinate 3,690, forward strand.
GGCGATCAGGTCACCCCGGCGCGACGGTCTGCGGCGACCTGGATCTCCGCGCCCGGAACCTGAGACCTTGTACTGTCGCCGACAGTGGAAGCGTGCACCGGATACCCGCAGGAACAGACGCAGAGGAGCAGCCAGGAATGACAACAGGGATCGACAGCGCGGACTTGTCCGGAACGGTTCGCCCGCAGGACGATCTGTTCCGCTACGTCAACGGCCCCTGGCTGGACCGGACCGAGATCCCGGCGGACAAGGCGATCTACGGCGCCTTCCACGCCCTGCTGGACACGGCCGAGCAGAATGTCCGCTCGATCGTCGAGAAGGCCGCGGCCGGCGACCACGCCGAGGGCAGCGAGGCCCGCAAGATCGGCGACCTCTACGCCAGCTTCATGGACGAGGAGACGATCGAGCGGTTGGGCAGCGAGCCGATCGCCGCTCAACTCGAGCTGGTCCGGTCGGTCACCGATCTCGACGGAATCGTCAAGGTCCTCGGAACCCTGGAGGGTGAAGGCGTCGCCGGACTCTTCCACTACTGGGTGAACGCCGACGCGAAGAACTCCGACCAGTACGTCGTCCATCTGACGCAGGGTGGGCTTGGCCTACCCGACGAGTCGTACTACCGGGAGGACTCGTTCGCGGGTGAGCGCACCGGTTACGTGGAGCACGTCGCCCGCATGCTGGAACTGGCCGACCAACCCGAGCCCGAGGCTGCGGCCGACCGGATCATGGCGGTCGAGACTCGGCTTGCCGCCGGTCACTGGGACCGGGTCACCAATCGCGACGCCACCTTGACCTACAACAAGGTCGACCGGGCCGGCCTGAACGAGCTGACCCCTGGTCTCGACTGGTCCGACTGGCTGCTGGCCGCGGGTGTCCCCGAGAGTGCTTTCGAACAGGTTGTCGTCAGCCAGCCGAGCTTCTTGACCGCCGCTGCCGAGGCGCTGCGCGATGTCGAGCTCGAGCAGTGGAAGGAGTGGCTCAGCTGGCGAGTGATCCACAACGCGGCTCCGCTGCTGAGCCGTGCCTTCGTGAACGAGAACTTCGCGTTCTACGGCCGGCGGCTGACGGGTGCCCCGGAGCTCCGTGAGCGGTGGAAGCGTGGACTGGGCGTGGTCCAGGCCGCACTGGGCGAGGCTGTGGGACAGCTCTACGTGGCCGAGCACTTCCCGCCCGCTGCCAAAGCCAGAATGGTAGAGCTGGTCGCCAACCTCGTCGAGGCGTACCGGCAGCGCATCGATGCCCTGGACTGGATGAGCCCGGAGACCAGGCAGCGCGCCCTGGAGAAGCTCGGCCAGTTCACCCCGAAGATCGGCTACCCCGACAAGTGGCGCGACTACAGCGGACTGGAGGTCCGCAGCGACGACCTGGTCGGCAACGTGCGCCGCTCCGTCGCGGTGGAGACGGCCCGCGAGCTGGCGAAGCTCGGCACGCCGGTGGATCGCACCGAGTGGTTCATGACGCCGCAGACGGTCAACGCCTACTACAACCCGGGGATGAACGAGATCGTCTTCCCGGCCGCCATCCTGCAGCCGCCCTTCTTCGACCTTGCCGCGGACGACGCGGTGAACTACGGCGCGATCGGCGCGGTCATCGGTCACGAGATCGGGCACGGGTTCGACGACCAGGGCTCGAAGTACGACGGGGTCGGCAACCTGAACGACTGGTGGACCGACCACGACCGGGCCGAGTTCGACCAGCGCGCCGAGCGGCTGA
>JAWWOY010000432.1:0-2725 GCA_033851195.1 Kribbellaceae bacterium
GCCAGGAGCACAAGCGGGATGAGAGCCCACCAACGTGCGAACAGCCCGACGAGAACAGCGCAGCCCACGTAGACAAGCAGCATGGTCAGGCGGACGGGAAACGCCGGGCGGAAGGGCGGCCATTGCCAGCCGGAGGTCGGCATTCAGGAACTCGCCACTATGACTGCGACAAGGGCGACCGCTGCCACTCCGCCGAGCAACGCGGTGACCGCAATGGCCGATGCACCCTCGCCTGTTTCCGCGACGCCCATTGTCAGAATGCCGTTGTTGCGTATGCCGCCATGTCGCCGCCGCATCAGGCCAGCCGGATCAATACAGTCAACTAACCCTGCTTCGATTTACCTCTCGGGTCAAGGGACGAACGAAAGCTGGGGCACACCGTAGATCGGCGTGCCCCAGCTTGACGTTCGTTCGCGGTTAGAGCGGTGCCTCGGCCGACATTGCCGACTCGGCCGCCTCGGGAGGCGCCCCACCGGTGACCTTCCCCTGCCGGCGCGAACGGGCCTCCAGCCGACGAGCGAGGATCGACAGCAGCGAGCAGAGGCCGATATAGATCACGGCGATGACGATGTAGGTGGGGATGTAGGGGAAGCCGAACTCCAGCCGCCCACCCATCTGCTTACCGACGTACAGAAGTTCGCTGTAGGTGATGATGAACCCGAGGGCGGTGTCCTTCAGCAGTACGACGAGCTGGCTGACGATGGCCGGCAGCATGGCCCGGATCGCCTGCGGCAGCAGGATGAGTCTGACCACCTGGTTCTTGCGCAGGCCGGTGGCGTAGGCGGCTTCCCGCTGGCCTCGCGGTACCGCCGAAATACCGGCACGGAAGATCTCCGCCAGAACGGAACCGTTGTAGAGCGTCAGGCCGAGGACTACCGCCCACATCGGGGACAGACCCAGGTGGTACTGCAGAGATCCGTAATAGAAGAAGAACATCAGGATCAGCAACGGGATCGCCCGGAACAGCTCGACCACAACGGTTGCGGGGGCTCTGATCACCTTGTGATCGCTGATCCGCGCGGCCGCGAAAACCGCGCCGAAGATGAGCGCGAACACGGTGGCGATGCCTGCTGCCTTCAGCGTGTTCAGCAGCCCGTCGAGCAACTGCTGCTGGATCGCCGTGTACTGGAACTGTGCCCAGCGCCGGCTCTGGAACTGGCCGCTGCTGTTCAGGCGGAAGATCACCCAGGCGACGACCCCGATGATCAGCAGGGCGACGACAACGTTGAGAACCCGGTTCCGGGTCTTCGCCCGCGGACCTGGCACGTCATACAGCACCGCACTCATGCGGCCACCGCCATTCGTCGCTCGGCCCACCGCTGCAGGAGCACCAAGGGGGCTATCAGGATGAGGAAGCCGATGGCGATCCAGACCAGGGTGAGCATCTGGTCCTGGCCTCGTTCCGCCATGGCCGCCGGGATCGCGCCCGCCTCGACGACCGAGAAGCCGGCCGCGATCGTGGTGTTCTTCAGCAGTGCGATGAACACGCTCGTCAGGGGCGGGACGATCGCTCGGAACGACTGCGGCAGGATCACGATACCGAGGACCTGGGTGAAGGTCATGCCGATCGACCGGGCCGCCTCGGCCTGACCGGGCGGGATGGTGTTGATGCCCGAGCGGACGACCTCGCAGACGAACGCGGCGGTGTAGATGGTCAATGCGGTGACCGCGGACCAGAAGAAGGACGGCAGGTTGAAATTCATCTTTGGTGCACCGAAGACCAGGAAGGCGAAGACCAAGGTGAGCGGTGTGTTCCGCAATATGTTGACGTAGCCGGTGCCGATCCCGCGCAGCGCCGGTACCGGGGAGACGCGGAACGCGGCCAGCACAGTACCGAGGATCAGGCTCAGGACCCCGGAGATCAGAAACAGCTTGATCGTGGTCAAGAATCCTTGGCCGAAGAGGTCCCAGTTGTCGGTGAGGACCGAGAGCATCGCGACTCCATGCGTTCCGAGTTCGTCAGGGGAGAAGCAGGCCGACTACGGCGACCGCCCAGGTCGCCGTAGCCGGCCCGCTTCGATCAGTACTTCTCGAGCGGCGGCGGGGTGGCCGCGGCGCCGGACTTGCCGAGCGTCTCGTCGTACAGTTTCTTCCAGGTGCCGTCGCTGAACGAGGTCTCGAGGCCGGCGTTCACCTTGTCCCGCAGCGCCTTGTCGGGCAGCGGCAGGCCGATGCCGTACTTCTCCGTGCTGAACGGCTTGCCGACGACCTTGAGTTCGTCGGGCGCGTTGGCCGCGTAGCCCTTGAGGATCGCGTCGTCGGTGGTGACGGCGTCGACCTTCTTGTCGAGCAGTTGCGACACGCACTCGGAGTACGTCTTGAACTCGCTGATGTTGCTCGCCTCGGTGAGGTTCTCGTCCTTCACCTTCTGGATCGGCGTGGAGCCGGTCGCCGAGCAGACCTTCTTGCCCTTCAGGGCGTCCTTGCCGGCGTCCATCGAGGTGTCGGCCTTGCGGACCAGCAGGTCCTGGCCGGCGATAAAGTACGGGCCGGCGAAGGAGACCTTGGCCTTGCGCTTGGCGGTGATCGAGTAGGTGCCGACGTAGTAGTCGATCTCGCCGCCGCCGATCGCCGTCTCACGGTTCGCGGACGGGATCTCCTTGTACTCGATCTTGTCCGGGTCGAAGCCGAGCTGGGCGGAGACCATCCGGGCGACCTCGATGTCGAAGCCACAACGCTTGCCGTTGGCGTCCTTGTAGCCGAGGTTCGGCTGGTCGGCCTTCAC
>JAWWOY010000463.1:0-2557 GCA_033851195.1 Kribbellaceae bacterium
CGGGATCCGGGGCTTGCGACACCACGACGCGGTGGAACGGCAAGGCGAAACGCTGGCCACCGGCCTCGACCAGCAGGCAGCGCAGCACCGCGAGGGTGATCGGCACGATGATCCGGAACTCACTGCCCATACCCCGGCCTGAGCGAACCTCGACGCGACCTCGCGCAGCCTCGACATTCGCCCGGACCACGTCGAGCCCCACCCCCCGGCCGGAGATGTCGGTGACGAACGAGGTGGTGGACAGGCCGGACCTGAGGGTGAGTTGCAGCACGTCCTCGTCAGTCATGCCCTCGGGGTCGACGCCCTGCCGGATGGCCTGCTGACGGACGCCATTGACGTCGATGCCGCGGCCGTCGTCAGAGATGGCGATGATCACCTCAGAGCCGAGTTGCATGGCGTGCAACCGGATCGTGCCCTGGGCCGGTTTGCCGGCCGCCTCGCGTTCGGCGGGCGGCTCCAGGCCGTGGTCCACCGCGTTGCGCACCAGATGAACCAGCGAGTCGGACAGCTGATGCAGGACGCCGCGATCGAGCTCGGTGTCGGTGCCGCGCACGTCCCAGCGGACTTCCTTGCCCTGTGCGCGCGCCAGGTCGCGGACCGCTCGGTGCAGCCGGTCGGTGACCTGGCCGACCGGGACCATCTGGGTCCGCATGGCCCGGTCCTGCAGATCGTTCACCGACCGGGACAGCTCGTTGAACTCGGAGCAGGAAGCCGGATCGACGCCGAACCGGTCGTTCAGCAGGCGGCCCACCCGCAGGTGTGCCGTGGCCGTCTCGCCGACCAGACGGACCAGTTCGTCCAATCGCTGCATCGACACCATCACGGCCCCGCCGTCGGTACCGGACGGCGCGGCGGTCGGTGCGGCCGCCAGCTCTGGTCCGGGCGGCGGCTCTGCTCCGGCCGGAGCCGACCTGGTCGGCGACATGCTGCTCCCGGCTCCGTCGGGTGCGCCGGAGATTTTTGCGGACAACCGATCGACGCCGGCGAGCAGCGCGTCGATCACGTCCGGTGTCGCCGCCCGTCGCCCGCTGCGCACTTCGTCGACGAGCTCCTCGAGTTCGTGGGCGCAGTGACTGACGTCATCGAGCCCGGCGACTGCCGACGACCCTTTGAGCGTGTGCAGTTCCCGGAAGATCGAGCCGACGATTGCGTCGTCGCCACCGGTCTGCTCCAGGGCGAGCAGCAACTGGCCGAGGTTGGCCATCCGCGACTGTGCCTCCTGCGCGAACAGCGAGCGCACCTGTTCAATGGCCAGCATGTTCAGGCCACCTCGCCGACCGCTACCGGGCCGGGCTGAGCCTGCGGCCCGCCCAGCCGTTCCGTCATCAGCAGCACGCCGGGATCGAGCAACACCACGACACGTCCGTCCACGAAGTAGGTCCCTGTGGTGCCCGGCAGTTCCGATGCTGCGGCCGGGACCTCGAGTGAGATCCGGCCGGGTACGGCAGTCGCGGCCAGCCCGGCGGGACCGCTAGAGGTGTGCAGCACGACCGCGAAGGCGACCACGTCGATGCTGCCGACGCCCAGCAGGGCCGCTGTGTCGATCAGCGGGACGATCTCACCGCGCAGGTTGAACAGGCCGAGCACCAGCGACGGGGCGGTCGAGAGTTGCGTGACCGGGGGAGCGAGCATGACCTGCCGTACCCAGTCGACGGGCACCGCGTACAGGTCGGAGCCGACGGGAAGCAGCACTGCCTGCACGCCGGTCACCGTTGCCCTGCGCCCGCGGTGACTGCGGTCGCTTCGAGGTTGGCTGCAAGGTCGGCGAGGCCGCCCGCGGACTCGGCGATCTGTTGAGCGGTGCCGGAGACCTGGCGGCTGACATCGGTGAGTTGTTCCATGGTCTCGACGACCTGTGCGGTGGCGCTTCGCTGCTGCTGGGTGGTGAGCCGGACCTGGCCGTTGGCGTCGGTGACGATGTCGAGCAGGACCAGGCCTTGCTGGAGTTGTTTGGAGCCTTTCTCCATCGCCATCACGGTGGCGTTGGTCTCACTCTGCACCGCGCTGACGATCGTCGCGATGTGACCCGCCGAGACCTTGGATCGCTCGGCGAGGCGGCGTACCTCCTCGGCCACGACCGCGAAGCCCAGGCCGTTCTCGCCGGCGCGTGCCGCCTCGATGGCCGCGTTGAGCGCGAGCAGGTTGGTTTGATCGGCGATGTCGTTGATCAGGTCCAGCAGTCGGTCGATCTCGTTGACCCGGCTGGCGAGAGCTAGGGTGCGTTCGCTGGACGTGGTGATGTCGGCTTCGGCCTGCTCGAGGTTGTCCCTGGTCTCTGCCGTCTGGCGAGCAACCTCGTCGACGGTGTCGGCGATCGAGACCGAGGCGCGGGCCAGTTCCTCTGTGGTGGCGGTGGCCTGCGTGATCGCTGCGCTCTGCTGGGTGGTCGTGGTGGCGAGTTCGTCGGATGATGCCGAGAGTTGAGCGGCGGCTGAGTTGACTTCGACTCCGGCCGAGGTGGTCCGGTCGATAAGCCGTCGGCAGGTGTCGAGCATGGTGTTGAAACCTTCGCCGAGTGTGACCAGTTCGATGGATCCCTTGGGGTCGATCCGGGCTG
>JAWWOY010000476.1:0-11413 GCA_033851195.1 Kribbellaceae bacterium
CGGGGTCGTTGCGACTGAGATGGGCAGGTCGCGGGAACCAACGCCGGATGCGGTGAGGAGTTCACGGCGCAGCACCTGCAGGACGTCATTGCTCAAGGCAACTGCCCGAGCTTCGGCACGCGGTGTCCGGCGGCTGGGTCCAAGGCAGTCACCGGCCGCCGAGGAGCTACTCCGGGAAGCGGGCGTCATCCGGCAGTGGGATGTTGGTACCCGTCGCTTGAACGCGCTTCGGCGCGACGACCTTGATCGGCGCTTCCCAGGACTGCTGGATCTCGCGATCGCAGAAGGCGGTGACTACCGGGTCCGGCTCCTCGATGCATGATCCGCACCGGGCCCTGACCGCGGCACTCTGATCAAGTTGCGGTCTCCGGACCGAGGATCAGCCTTCGGATCGCGCGACGAGCGCGTTGGCCTGCCGCGGGATCCTGATGAAGCTGGATCGCCTGATTGGTGCTGAGACCTACCCCGTTGAGCTCGAACACCAACTGGTCGACGTCGGCATCGTCTGGGAGTTGGCCCGTCTGAACGGCCGATCTCACCTCGTTGGCAAGGGCGGCGTACCAACGATTGGATGCTTCTAGGACCGCCGTGCGCACCGGTCCCGGGCGTCCATCGAACTCGGTGCTGGCAGAGATCAGCAGGCAGCCACCGGCTGAGGTCTGTTCGGCTTCCAGATAGGCGATCCAGGCATCACAGAGCATCAACAACCGGTCGCGACCAGGTGGAAGCGCAGAGATCTTGTCGGGCACCTGCCGGCGCATCGAGTCCACCGCCGCGTCCAGCGTCGCAAGCTGCAGGGACTCCTTCGTCCCGAAGTGCCCCAGTACGCCGGCCTTGCTCATCTCGAGTTCTGTGGCGAGGCGTCCGATCGTGACTCCCTCGAGTCCGTCCCGCGAAGCCATCGCCAGAGCCCGCTCGATGATCTTCGAACGGGTCGCCAGGGCGTCGATGGCTGATCTGCGAGGGCTCACCAAGAAATTTTAGCAACCGATCGGGAGCTTTCCCGATAGATCCCCGCAGTCGGTGCCTCGCGGGGCATGTAAAGTCCCGCGCTCGGCGCGTTCGATCGTGCCGGTTGCTGCCACGCAATCGCCGAGCGCTGCCCAAGTGCATGAACTGGCGCGCGGTCTGGCCTACTGGGTCGGCCGGTACGTCCCACTGCCGGGAGATGCGGCATTGCAGGGAACGCGTACCGTCGGTGAAGCGGTGGCGGCGCTCCCGCGGGAGCCGTTGCCCGAGATCAGGAATGTCACCTCGGCGAGGGATAGGTTCAATAGAATCGACAGCTTCGCTGGCTATGGGGATGCGCTGGAGGCTGTTGCGCCTCTGGATCCACAGTGGCTGCTGTCGGAAATGACGAGTGAGTTTGCCGGTGTCTATTTGGCTCACGATGAAGTGAGTCCGGTTCCGTTGATCCATGGTGTTACTGCGCCGGCCGCGGTGCGCCTCGTTCTGCCGCATCTTCCTGGTGAGATGGATCTGCCGACAGTCACCGGACGTTGGCAGATGCATGTCGCGCTCCCGCTTGCGTTTACTGGCGACAACCATGGCGAGGGTCCCTTGAAGGTCGATGCCGAACGTGCGCAACTGCCGTTCGATGAGCTCGCCGCTCGGGCGACAGAGCATGGCGATGAGCATGTGATCAAGTTCGCGGAGGCATGCCTGCGCGAACACGGCCTCCGGCCCGACCCCCGCTATGCCGCCGCTGTCGAAGTTGCTCTGCAACGCATCCCGCCGCGATAGCTGACCAACTTGCGCGTCCTCATGGAGATGGTTTAACCTACCGATCGTTCGCTAAAGGCGTACGATCGGTCGCTAAGCCAAGGAGCTGCCATGAAGGTCCACCACCTCAACTGCGGGTCTATGCGCGAGATCACCCCGCCCGAAGCCGCAGGCACCGCACGGAAGACGGCGCGGGTGGTCAACCACTGTCTTCTCGTCGAAACCGATTCGGCAGGCCTGGTGCTGATCGATGCCGGCTTCGGCACAGCGGACGTCGCGCGCCCCGACGAGACGCTCGGCCGGACCTTCCTGGAGCGAGCCCAGCCGGTGCTGGACCCTGGTGAGATCGCACTGCGCCAGGTGGAGAAGCTCGGATATGACGCCGCCGATGTGCGGCACATCGTCCTCACTCACCTCGACCTGGATCACACCGGCGGCATGATGGACTTCCCGGACGCGACGGTTCACGTGAACGACGCGGAGTACAGGGTCGGGATGGCAGCCACCAACGATCACCCGGAGCACGCTGTCCGCCGTCGGCCGGCGCACTGGGCTCATCGGCCGCATTGGGCCACCTACACCCCGCAGAAGGGAAACTCCTGGTTCGGGTTCGATGCCGTGGAGCTGAAGGGTCTGCCTGAGGACATTCTGCTGATTCCCCTTGCTGGGCACACCGAGGGGCATTGCGCCGTGGCGGTGCGCGATGCGGACAAGTGGCTCCTGCATGGCGGTGACGCGTACTACCACCAGGGTGAGGTGGACCCCTTGGATCGCTGGTCGATACCGATGTGGGAAGCCCTCGAGGAAATCACCGAGACCGACCGCTCCTTACGGATCGCCAACCAGGCGCGCCTCCGCGAGTTGCTGCGTGACCACGGCGACGAGGTGGAGGTCTTCTCTGCCCATGATCCATGGCCGTTCGAGCAGTACGCGCGGCAGGCGGAGTCGGCGTACTGACTGTCGCCCGTCCGGTCTAGATTGCTGATCCAGGGGGACTCTGGCGGAGGAAGTCTTCGATGACAGCCGCGATCATCGCGGCTCCACGGGTGTTCTGGTGAATGAAGTCCGTTGTCAGCTCCAGCCCACGTCGTTTGGAGATGGCGTCGAAGGAACGGCCGAGTAGGAAATGCTGCATCGCGGCCCGGCTGGACAGCCTCTTCCCGTCCCGGAAGGCGATGCCGGGCTGCCGGTCAACCGCCCGCAGGTGCTCCAACTGCCGTTCGTACAGCGGCAGATACGCAACTTCGTGGACAGCGGCGACGTCCTGCACAATCTGGCTGTACTCCGCGGCCTGTCGCACGGGATCGGACCCCAACTCCTGGCCAAGTACCGGTGGCGACAGCAAGGCGATGCGGGCGTTTGTCTCCCTGATGAGCCGCTCGGTGATGGCGTTGAGGTTCTCCTGGTACCAGGCGATCGTCGGTCTGACGGGCAGCTTCTTCATCTTCGTCATCATCCGAACGTTCGTCTCGCTGAGGGCGGCGTTGGCGTCGTTGGTGCCGAGGAGCACGGTGACAACGTCGGGCTGCTTCTCTGTGACGGATTCGACCCGCTGCAGAGCGTTGTAGGCAAGGTCGCCGTTGGCTCCGGCGTTGGTGAATGTCCAGCGCCCGGCAGCGCGGTTCTCGAGCATCTTGATGTAGTCCGCGCTGACCTGGGCGCGGGTGTTGCTGTCGCCCAGGCACACGATTTGCATGGTCCCTGCGGGTGTGGTGTTGGTCATGGGTTCCCCGACATTTCCGAGCCTCGGCCTGGGTTTGTATGTGCGAACACTTTGTTTCTCAGAACTTTAGCGTACTCCGTCGCCAGGGTGGCCAGTCAGGCCTTGGTCAGGCCGACACTTTGTATCTCCGACGTTATGCTTGCGTGGTGACGGAGAAGAGTTCGGGTACTGCGCCGCGGGTGCCGAGCCCGGAGGAGGTTCAGGAGATCCTGGGTTTCCTGCCGTTGCTGGCCGCGTTCTTCCAGCGCGCCCGGACCGACATGCCCGCCGAACTGAGTGAGGCATTCAGTCGGCATCGGCTCACGGCGCGGCATGGCGCAGTACTCACTCAGCTTCTCGCTACGCAGCAGATCAGTGTCAGCGAGTTGGCCAGGCGGATGGGTCTGTCGCTGCCGACTGTCAGTGAGCTTGTCGGTGATCTGAGCAGGGCCGGCTGGGTGGAGCGTCACGAGGACGCGAGCAACCGTCGTCGCACCCTGGTCGTCCTGCCGGCAGACCGCCGTCCGGACGTGGAGACCTTCATCGCCGCGCGGGCCGAACCTCTGCTGCGCACCGTTGCGGCGTTGTCGCCGCGGGACCGGAAGGGCTTCGTCGCGGGTCTGAAATCCTGGGCCACCGAAGTGAGCGACTGGTAGGCCGAACAGCCGGATCGAAGCGAAGAGGACAGCACACACGCACGATCATCGGGTGATCGACCAGGTCGGCCCCGTGTCTGAGTCGCCTCCTGGTTGACCGTCGGGCTTGCCACGTTTGCGCCCGCTCTTTCGCTGTTGGCCTTCGCAGGCGATGAAGTCGGCCGTCACCACTCGGACGGCAGGCCGACGCGCCCGATCAACTGGCGCACGGCGGGATCATCGAAGGTCTTCGCAACGAGTCGAGCCGCCGAGAAGTCATGCGGTGCCGTGACCGCGTTCGGCACGGCGACGCAGGGCAGACTGGCGGACGTAGCCGCTGCCACGCCTCGTTCAGCGTCCTCGAACGCGACTGCTCGTTGCCGAGGCGTTCGCAGTCGGTTCAGGGCGAGTTCGTAGACATCTGGCGCCGGCTTGGTACGCCGGACTTCGTCGCCGCAGCACACCGCGTCGAAGCTTTCGAGCAGTCCGAGGCGGGCCAGATGCCGATCCACCCACGCGTGCGGGCTGCTCGATACCACGGCTATCGGATGCCTTGCCGTGCGGACATCCCTGAGAAAGGAGCGAACTCCGGGTTGCGCGTCCAACTCCGCGATCAACTCGAGATGTCGGGCAAGCCGGCGTTCCTGACTGGCCGCAAGGTCGAACCCAGCGCCGACAGCCTCTGCAAGGCGCCGGTACCTGGACTCGCGAGCACTCTCCAAACCCAGGTCCGACCGCCACTGGTCAAGAGAGAGGGTCTTTCCGTAGTGGGCGTACTCCTCGCTCCAGGACTTCAGCGCGCAAGACTCCGTATCCAGGATCAGTCCGTCGAAATCGAGTAGGAAGGTCAACGGCTGTTCCCGGATCGTTCCTGGATCGACAGCTTGGTCATTGGCCCGTGTCTTGTGCAGTGCCATCTTGCTCGAGTACCTCATTCCAATCCAGAGCGGTCAGGAGGTAGACGCCTGTGTCGGCGAGGCCGCGTCCCGTTGCCGTGAGGCGGTAGTCCACCTGAGGCGGGTGGGGTAACGCGAGACCTTCGACCATCTGGCCGTCCGCCAGCGGACCGAGCAAGAGGCTCCCGAGTTCCTCATCAAGACGCGGTCAGACCTGGAACGCCGAGGTGGTCTGCGGGGGCGAGACCGGCGCGCTCGGCAGACCGCAGGCGTGATCAGGCGCCGGCAGTCTCCTCGACCAACGCGGTGTCCACAGACTCTTCTGGGTCGTCAGCCCGCAGAGCGGCAGAGAACGCCCAGGCCTCCTTTTCTGTCATCCGCGTGGTGGTGTACGGCGCCGCGTTGACCCAACGCTGCGTCAGCAGAGCAATCCGCTCGCCATAGCGCTCGGCAGTACGTCGATCGCCAGGCGAACCGGCCTGCTCACCGGGCTGATCGGCGTGACTCTGACTCATCAAGCCCAGCCAAGAGCCCAGTCGATTCACGTCGTTGCGGTGACCGCCGCTCCAGTTGTTGTTCGGCAGGTCGCCCAAACCAATCCACTGCATGCCCATCTGCGCGCCGAAGACCGCGAGTTGCTCGAGGGACAACAGTTTGTCGCCGCTCTGTGAGGCCGAGTTGGTGAAACCTCCAGCAAGCTTGTCCTTCCAGGCTTGCGTCGACCACGGCGTGTACGCCGCCTCCAAGAAGGCCTTGAACACCCATGACAGGCTGCCCATGAATGTCGGCGCTCCAAAAACGATCGCGTCCGAGCGATCCAGCAGCGCCATGACGTCTTCATCCTGCCAACGGCCATCAGTAATGGCCTCGGGCTTGATCTCGACGAGATGGACCTGGGCTCCTGGCACCAGCCGCGCCCCCTGGGCGACATGTTCGGCCATCACCTTGGTATGCCCGAACAGCGAGTGAAATGCCACTGCCACCGTGACAGTCGGTACGGCTCCGACGGTTCCGGCGCCGTGGTCCGGGACCGAGGTCTGAATGTCGTGTTTCGCCATCTGTGTCCTTCGCTTCCGTTGTGACGTGCTCAGACGCCGGAGGCGTCGGTTCGTCGCTAGGCCGCGCAACCCATCGGCGCAGCACCAACGATTACAACCGGCCGCGCCACTGGGCATCAACGGAGAAGTGCGGCACCCAGCGATCGGTCAAACCGATCGTTGGCTTCTGGCCGGTGCTAGCCTCTCCTGGTGGACCGGCTGGAGCTGGAAGCATTCGTCGCGGTCGCCGAAGAACTGCACTTCGGCCGAGCCGCCCAACGCCTGCACCGGGGGCAGCCAACCCTCAGCGACACCATCAGGCGGTTGGAAGCCAACCTGGGCGGCCGGCTGTTCGACCGATCGAGTCGTAGGGTGTCGCTGACCGCTCTTGGCGAAGCGTTGCTGCCCGATGCCCGCGCCGCGCTGGCCCACTTGCGACGCTTCCAACAGCGAGGACGCTGGCTTGCCGCCGGCAACCATTCCCAAGGGACCCTCGTGATCGCCCACGCCGAGTACACCGGCTTCCAACTGCTGCTGCGCTGCCTACCGGAGTTGCGCGCTCGCTTCCCCGACGTGGAGATCGTGCCGGAATCCATGCCGACCACCGCGCAGATCACCGCTTTGCAACACGGGACAGTTGGGCTGGGAATCGGTTGGGCAACCTCTGATGCCATCGGTCTACGCACCACGGTCCTGTCTACCGAGAGATTCGTCGCGCTTGTACCCAGTGCGCATCCTCTCGCGCAGTACCCCGAGCTCCATGCATCAGAACTCTCGGCGACTGGCCTCCTCACATGGCCCCACCAAATCAACAGTGGCCTTTGCGACCGACTCCTAGCCGCCTTCCAGATCAGCGGAGCGAGCCTGCACATCATCAGGACCGCCGACAGTGTGCAGTCCATCGCCGCCCATGTCGCCGCCGGAACGGGCATCGGCATCAGTGTCGAATCGGCGCTCGACTCTGCGCCACCCGGCCTGCGGATCGTCCCGCTCGCCGGACCTTCGACCACCGTCGACAAGGTCATCCTCACCTCCGTCCAGCCGTCCAGTATTGCCACTGCCCTGCGCGAGCTACTCATCCAAACATCCACACCGCCACACCAGGACTCACCAGAGCACCTGAACACGGTGATCTCTCACCAGACCATTGACGCTCTCGGCGCGTAAAGCGGACCCTGAAATCCACTCCGTCGGCCTGCGAGAAGCTCGACAACCCGAGGCTCCCGTCTGGAGCGCCGTCACCTCGAAAACGTCGAAGCCATCGGCGCAGCACCCTCGCCTATGACGAGGCGTCCAACACCGCCTGTCCTCCCACACATCCACGTCTCCGTCGGTCTCAAGGCTCATTCAGCCACCCGTGGAGGTCTATTCGCGGCCAGAAGTGCGTGACCTGAAGGGACTTCGCGGCCGTGTCACATCTGGCGGGTGGATCTTCTCCTAGAGCTGTCGGGTCGGTGGGCGGCCCCTGTGGATCTGGAGATGGTCGAAGTGCGTATTGCCAAGCTAGGTGCCAACCAGCTCAGCGGTCGGCAGATGGGCAGGTCTGCCTCCAAGTCGAACCTCGTAGGTCGGCGAGGTGTTCTTGCCAGCGCGGCGGCGCTGGCCGGGGGAGCCGTGCTCGGTGCCGCGGCTGACAACACGACTGCCGCCGCGGCCACTGGGCCGGCAGACACGGCCAAGGTGGTACGTACCCCGGCCGCGCGGTTCGCCGAGCTGTCTGACTATCCGTTCAAACCGAACTATGTCTCGCTCGATCTGGGCGATGGTTCCGGCGATCGGGTGCGCATGCACTACCTTGACGAGCGACCGAAGAACCCAGAGAAGGCGTCAGGACAGACCATTCTGCTGCTCCATGGGAATCCCTCCTGGAGCTATCTGTATCGGCACGTCATCCCGCCCCTGGTGGCGGCAGGGCATCGCTGTGTGGCGCTGGATCTGATCGGCTTTGGCAAGTCGGACAAGCTGGTTGACCGCTTCGCTTACACCTTTCAAAACCACATCGACTGGCTCAGTGAGGCGATTTTCGAGCGCTTGGAGCTGCATGACCTGACCATGGTCTGTCACGACTGGGGAGGCATGTTGGGCTTGAACCTGTTGGCTGCGCGCCCGGAGCGGTTTGTCAGGGTGGTGGCGTCCAACTTCGGCCTCAGCGAAGGCGGGCGTGACCTCGGGCCCGGTTGGTCCTACCTTGCTCAGTGGCTGCAGTTCACCCAGCGGACTGAGCAGCTTGATGCCGGTCAGGTCATCGAGAACTTCACTGTCACTGATCTCGATCGGCGGGTGCGGGCCGGCTACAACGCGCCGTTCCCGGCGGACCTACATCTCCACGGGTTCCGGCGTTTCGCCACGCTGATTCCGATCACCAGCCAGGACGAGGCGAATCGGGTGATCCGGAACACCTGGAAGGTGCTGGAAACACTGCATACCCCGTTCCTCTGCGTCTTCAGCGACCAGGATCATGTTTTCCACGGCGACAACTCCGGACTGAGCGGACGCATTCCGGGCGCGCAGGGTCAGCCGCACGTCACTCTTACGGGAGCAGCGCATTTCCTGCAAGAAGACAAACCAGCTGAGTTCGCCGCTGCCGTCGATACCTTCATCAATCTCACGAAGTAGCCCTCTGTGGAGATCGGCGACCAGACCGGTTGAGCCGGCCGCGTCCGAGTCCATGCCCCCGCTCACACACAACCGGCCGGTGATCTCCGGTCCCG
Organism: Kribbellaceae bacterium; assembly: GCA_033851195.1. Taxonomy (GTDB): domain Bacteria; phylum Actinomycetota; class Actinomycetes; order Propionibacteriales; family Kribbellaceae; genus Kribbella. The sequence continues at coordinate 8,704 of JAWWOY010000476.1, forward strand.
GTTGGTGGGGTCATGGCGGGCGCGTTGGCCAGCGCCGTCGCTGCTCCTGACCGCCGATCCACTGGGTTCACGAAGACGACCCGGTTGCCTTCCTGTCCGCCGTCGACAACTGGATCCCGCGAGGCTGACCGTTGAGCTATGCGCACAATCGCCTTGATGGCTTGACCTTCACATGAGCGTCAACAGCTACTATCGCGGGATGGATTTGCAAGCAGTGTTGCCTGACGACTCGGCCGAGATGGCGCCGGAACGGCTGGTGGAGATGGCGATCGCTGCTGAGGAGATCGGGTACGAGACTGCGTGGCTGCCTGATCATCTGCTCCCACCGGAGCCGTTCGGCCCGACGTACGGCGGGGTGTATGAGCCGCTTGTGACGCTCGCGTTCCTGGCGGCGCGAACGAGCCGAATTCGGCTCGGTACGTCGGTGCTCGTGCTTCCATTGCGCAGCCCTTACGTCGTCGCCAAGCAGGCCGCGACGCTGCACCGGTTGTCGGGTGAGCGGGTCACGCTGGGCATCGGCGCGGGTTGGGATGCTGCCGAGTTCCAAGCGGTGGGCAGGGAGTTCGGCGAGCGCGGGCGGCGGACGGATGAGGGGCTCGCGATTATGCGCAGGTTATTCGCCGGTGAGCACGACGGTGGTGTCTTCGAACCAAGGTTGCGTGCGCCGTTGCCGATCATGGTCGGCGGTACTACGGAACGCGCGTTGCGCCGGGCGGCCTTGCTGGGCGACGAATGGCAAGGTCTCGGGCTGGACGGGCCGGGGTTCGCCCGGGCGGTCAGCCGGTTGCGTGAACTGTCCGACCGTCCGGTCAGGGTCGGCACCAGGATTCACTGGGGTGGCGGCGGGACGGAGCTCGGCAACGCGGTCCGTTCGGCCCGTGACCTGGTCGCGGCTGGTGCCGAGACGCTCGCAGTGTCGTTCGGTGCCGAGAAGGGCACAGAGAATCGGATGGCCGAATTCGCCGCCGCCGAACTCGGCTAGGAGATCCGGCAGGCTTTTCGCGCGGCTGAGTCACAAGGTGCCGATGAGCGCGACCCTGGACCTCAGCGGGTGCTCGGCTATTCGGCATCAAAACCTCGTCCTTGCCCGCCTTCTTGAAGGGTCCGGACAGCCGAGCGGGCCCTGCATGAACTCGACGCCCTCGTCAACCGCCCACCTCACCGCCGGTAACAACGGCTCGACCAGCGCCCACTGGCGGGACGGTCGGCGTCGTGCTCGGCTGCAACAACTACGGGGTGATCGAGCTCGGTGGGTTGGTGCCGCGGTGTGGATCCTCGACACGGCCGTTGCCGAGGGCGCTGATGTGGTCGGCCTGTCCGGGTTGATCACGCCGTCGCTCGACGAGATGGACCGGCGCAGGCTGAAACCTCCTGTGCTGGTTGGTCGCGCGACCAGCTCGAAGCAGCACACCGCGGTACGGATCGCACCGGCGTACGCAACACCATCGTCCATGTGCTCGACGCGTCGCGGGCGGTCGGAGTGCCAGCCTGGCCGCGATGTACTTGAGCGTCGGCCGGGTCGGCAAGGACCAGATCACCGACTACGCCGAGCGGCGCGGTATGCCGCTGGCCGAGATCGAGCGCTGGCTACGCCCGAACCTCGCCTACGATCCGGAGTAGATGTCACACCTGCGGGCCGCTCATCCTCTAAGGGTCTGGAACTGTTGAGAGGCAGGAAAGGACCGCAAGATGAGTGAGTCGACGCAGGACGTCGCGACGAGGGTGTTCCTCGATCATCGCGAGCTGCTGTACTCGATCGTCTACAACATGCTCGGCAGCGTCGCCGACACCGAGGACGTGCGGCAGGAGACCTGGCTGAGCTGGTCGTCGCGGGACGGCATCGAGAACCCGCGCGCCTACTTGGTCCGGATCGCGGTCAACGCCGCGCTGGCCCGGCGTACCAGCATCAACCGGCGGCGCGAGCAGTACGTCGGGCCGTGGTTGCCCGAGCCGGTCGTCACAGCCGCGGCCGATCCGGTCGAGCAGGCCGAGACGGTGTCGATGGCGTTGCTGGTGGTGCTGGAGACGCTCAGTCCGCTGGAGCGCGCGGTGTTCGTGCTGCACGAGGTGTTCGGCTACGCGCACCCCGAGATCGCGGAGATGCTGGAGCGTTCGCCGACTGCGATCCGCCAGTTGGCCCATCGCGCCCGGGAACACGTGCAGGCCAGACGGCCCCGGTTTAGGGCTGAGCCGGCAGTACGGCATGCGGTGACCGAGAAGTTCGTGGCGGCCATTGTCGGAGGCGATCTGAACGCCTTGATGGAGGTGCTCGCGCCGGATGTGACGCTGTGGGCCGATGGCGGCGGCAAGGCCCGGGCTGCCGGACTGCGTCCGCTCCAGGGCCGCGACAAGATCGCCCGCCTCATCATCGGCGACGCTTTCCGCAGGCCCGTGCCGTCGCTCGGTGTGCAGTACCGGACTGTCAACGGTGATCCGTCGGCGCTGCTGTTATCCGGCGGCACCCCGTTCGCGGTGATCGTGCTGGATCTGGACGGCGATCAGGTTGCGGGCATCTATGCGGTGACCAACCCGGACAAGCTCTCCCACCTGGACCTGGCGGAGGAGACCTGGTGAGCGCCTGGCACGTGGCCGTCATCGCGGTAGCGGCTGCCATCAACGCGTTCTCGGGGGTCGCGGCTCTGCTGCGCAGGGTGCCTGCCTCGGCGGTTCCCGCGCCTAGGGTGGCGGCGACGAGTCCGAGACCCACGAC
>JAWWOY010000505.1:0-3219 GCA_033851195.1 Kribbellaceae bacterium
ACGTGATCGGCGCGGGCGCGCTGATCCTGCAGCGCCTGCACGATCGACTGGCACCGCGGTTGGCGATCGATGAGGTGCTGGTCTCCGAGCACGACATCCTCGACGGTGTCGCTCTTTCCCTGGCCTAGTGGTATGTCTGGATCGATGCGACTGCCGCACCCGGTGACGGGCCAGATGTTCGCCAGTCCCGTTCCGCCCGGGACTGGCTGGCCGGACGATCCGGCAACCCGCCGTACGCCGGTGGCGCGGGAGGCGGCGGATGTCCTCCGGTTGGCGGCGCCGGCAAAGACCCTGGCCGAGGTGGACGCGATGGTCTCGGTCTGCCGGGCATGCGAACGGCTGGTCGAGTGGCGCGAGGAAGTTGCCATCGGCAAGCGTCGCTCGTTCGCGGATCAGCCCTACTGGGGAAGGCCGATCGCCGGGTGGGGTGTGGCTGAGCCGCGAGTGCTGATCGTAGGCCTGGCGCCGGCCGCCCACGGTGGCAATCGAACTGGCCGGATCTTCACCGGCGACCGGTCGGGGGACTGGTTGTTCGCGTCGCTCTTCAGGGTCGGGCTGGCGTCCCAACCGACCAGCGAGCACGCCGGCGATGGTCTGAAACTGATCGGTGCGCGGATGATGGCGGCGGTCCGATGCGCCCCGCCGGCGAACGCCCCGACGCCGGTCGAGCGGGACACCTGCTCGCCTTGGTTCCGGCGGGAGTTGGAGCTGGTGCTGCCGTCCACCCGGACGATCGTCTGTCTCGGCAAGTTCGGCTTCGACGTGCTGTTGAACGGCCTGCAGAGCATCGGCGGCGACGTGCCGAGGCCGCGGCCCAAGTTCGGCCATGCGGTCGAGTACGTGATCCCCGGCCCATACGGCGAGGTCGTCGTACTCGGGTGTTTTCATCCGAGCCAGCAGAACACCTTCACCGGCAAGCTCACCGAGCCCATGCTGGATGCCGTGATGACCAGGGCGAGATCGATAGCCGGGCTGTGAGCAGCCTGGGTGGCAAGCCAAGAGGTAGTGCCAGCAGGGTGAAGAAGTGTGCTGATGAGATGTCAGTATTGAGTAATCAGCTTGCAGCGGCGCGGCGTTCTCTAGCTGCCATAGGGGTGGGGGCAGGTGCGAGAGGTCACCCGCACGAGTGCTTGTGAAAGTTTTCACGAGCGCGCTACCCTGGCTGAGGACAGGCACCAGGACACCGCACTCAAGGAGAGTAAATCCGGATGACAGCCCAGGTACCGCACATCCTCGTCGTCGGAGGCGGCTACGTCGGGATGTACACCGCGTATGGCCTGCGTCGCGCAGCGAAGCGAGGCGAGATCAGGGTCACTGTGGTGGACCCCCGCTCCGTGATGACCTACCAGCCATTCCTGCCCGAGGCAGCGGCCGGCTCCGTTGAGCCGCGGCACGTCGTCGTACCGCTGCGGAAGACCCTCAAGGGCTGCCGGGTGCTCACGGCGCGGGTGACGGGCATCGAGCACAACCGCAAGGTGGCCACGCTGCTGCCGGAGGAAGGCCCGGAGTACGAGCTCACCTACGACCACATCGTGGTGGCACTTGGCTCCATCGCCCGGACACTGCCGATCCCTGGCCTGGCGGAGAACGCGATCGGCTTCAAGAATGTCGAAGAGGCCATTTCCCTGCGCAACAAGGTGCTGGACCGGTTGGATGTCGCTTCGTCCCAACCCGACCCCGAGCTGCGCAAGGCCGCGCTGACGTTCGTCTTCGTCGGCGGTGGGTACGCCGGTGTGGAGGCGTTCGCGGAGCTGGAAGACATGGCCCGCTACGCCACCCGGTACTACGACAACGTCAAGCCCAAGGACATGCGATGGGTGCTGGTCGAGGCGACCGGCCGGATCCTCCCGGAAGTCGGCGAGGTGCTGGGCGAATACACCGTGGATGAGCTCCGCAAACGCAATATGGACGTGAAGCTGGATACCCGGCTGGAGTCCTGCGAGAAGGGCCACGTGGTGCTCAGCGACGGTGAGGAGTTCGACGCCGACACCATCGTCTGGACCGCCGGTGTGAAGGCCAATCCGGCCCTTGCGAGGACGAACTTCCCGCTGGACGACAGGGGCCGGGTCAAGTGCCTGGCGAACCTGCAGATCATGGGCCTGACCGACGCCTGGTCCGCCGGCGACAACGCGGCTGTGCCGGACCTGACGTCGGAGACCGGCGCCTACTGCGTGCCGAACGCCCAACACGCTGTCCGGCAGGCGCGCCGGCTCGCGGCGAACATCCTCCAGGTGGTAGACGGTCAGTCGCCGCAGGACTACAAGCACAAGTCCGCCGGCTCCGTCGCGAGCCTCGGGCTGCACAAGGGTGTCGCCCAGCTGTACGGAGTCAAGGTGAAGGGCTTCCCGGCCTGGTTGGTGCACCGGAGCTACCACGTGTCCCGGATACCGACCTTCAACCGCAAGGCCCGGGTCATCCTCGACTGGTCGCTGGCCCTGTTCTTCCGCCGCGAGGTCGTAAGCCTCGGCAGCCTGCAAGCCCCCAACGTGGAATTCCGCCGCGCCGCCGGCTCCGAGGACCGGCGGAGGAGGTGACTAACCTTTCGGGTCATCGAGGAGACCGGCATCGTGTGCCAGGAGGGCGATCTGGACGCGGTTGTTGAGGTCCAGCTTGGTCAGGATCCTGGAGACGTGGGTCTTCACCGTCGGCACGCTGAGGTAGAGGGTCGCGCTGATCTGCGCGTTCGATTTGCCCTCGCCGACGGCCACGGCGATCTCGCGCTCCCGGTCGTTCAGCTCGGCCAGTCGCTCGACCGCCTTCGCCTTGCGTCGGTCCTGTCCGGACGCGGCCACGCGGGTTATCAGCCGCCGGGTCACCGTAGGCGACAGCACCGGCTGACCGATCGCCACCCGGCGGACTGACTCCACGATCTCGGCCGGCGGCGTGTCCTTGAGAACGAAGCCGGCTGCACCCGCGCGCAGGGCCCGCAGTACGTGCTCGTCGGCGTCGAACGTGGTCAGGATGACGACCTCCGGTGCCCCCGGCCTGGACCGGACGGCTTCGGTCGCCGTCAGCCCGTCGACCTCGGGCATCCGGATGTCCATCAGCACCACATCGGGGGACAGCCGGTCGATCACCGCCTGTACGCCGCTGCCGTCGCCGGCCTGCCCGACCACCCGGATGTCGTCCGCGCCGCCGAGCATCATCACCAGCCCGGCCCGCAGCAGCGGATCGTCGTCCACGATCAGGACCCGGATCACCGGCTTCTCGGCCGGCTCG
>JAWWOY010000528.1:0-2623 GCA_033851195.1 Kribbellaceae bacterium
TCGCGCTGCAACTCCCGCCGGACAACGGACCGCGCTGGCTCACCAGCAACTCCACCCGCCGGCCCGGGCTGATCCAGCTCACCGACATCACCGCCACTGTTCTCCGCGGCGCGGCCAAGCCCGGCAGCGGTGTGTCAACGGGAGTGTCAACGGACGTCTCGATGGACGACGCCGCACCGCTGGACGGCGATGAGATCCACTTCACCGGTGATACCCACAATGACGCCGAGGCGGTGATCCAGGACCGGCTGGATACCAACCAGCGGTTCGAGTACCCGCGGCCGGTGTTGATTCTCGTCGTGCTGTCCCAGTTGGCGATCCAGCTGGCAGCGCTTGGCTGGTTCCTGCGGACCAGGAGCCGCCGGGCTCGTCGGGCGTCCGTGTTCACCTTGCTCAATCAGGGCGGGTTCTTCATCGCGGTCTTCCTGTCCACGGCGACGGTTTGGTGGAAATGGCCGTCGCCCGGCCTGTCGCTGTACCTGGTCGTGATGGGGATCAGCTTCGCCTTCGCTGCTCTTGCTTCCGTCGTACTGAAGGCGAGGGCTTACCTGGGCATCACGCTGGCGGCGTACGTGATCTTGCTCGTCGACGGGGTGCTGGGGACGCCACTGCAGTTCGGCAGCATGTTCACGGACGGGCCGGTGGTCGGCGGCCGGTTCTATGGGTTCGGCAACTCCACGTTCGCCACTTTGGCGGTGGGCGCCCTGGTCACCGCAGGCTGGGCGGCGCAGCGCTTGCTGGCGCATAGTCGGGCGCAGGCTGCCGCGGTAGTGCTGGCGATCGGTGGACTGGCGATCGTGGTCGACGGCAAACCTGGTTGGGGCACCGACTTCGGTGGCATCATCGCGCTCACTCCGGCCGTGTTGCTGCTGGCTTGGTTGACGTGGCGCGGCAGCATTTCTTGGAAGGCGTTGCTCGGCATCGGCCTGACCGGCGTGCTGGCTGTGTCCGCGGTCGCCTATCTGGACTACCGGCGGCCGTCGGAGCAGCGCAGCCACTTCGGCTCGTTCGTGGCTCGCTTGCTGGACGGCGACGTGAGTGACGTTTTGATCCGCAAGCTGCAGATGGCCGCGAGCTTCTTCCACACCCCGCTCGGCTGGGCGATGCTGGCTGTCGTACTGCTGGCCATGGCTGCCGCGGTCTGGCCGAACAAGGTCCCGTCCGAGATCTACCGGGGGTTCGTTGCGCGCAACCCGATGATCCGCCCGACTCTGCTGGCGATGTCGGCATGCGGCCTGGTCGGCATGCTGCTGAACGATGCCGGTGTCGCGCTGCCGGCCATCATGACTGGGTTCGCGGTGCCGATGCTGGTGGCGCACCTCGTGGACAAGGCAGGGCCGCTGGGCCAGGAGACGGCTGCCGTGCCTGTGGAGGTGAGCAATGGCTGACAGCCAGGGCGTCCGCAGGCAGGGCGACCGCCAGCAGCCCGGTCGGGGGGGCCAGCGTGAGCGCTGAGAGAATGGATCCCGCAGCAGTCGATTTCCCGACCGATGCCAACCTCAGGCAATCGCACGAGCACAGGAGCCGGACCCAAGGTGAGCCCCGAAACCACCGCTGACACCGTCAGCAAAGCCGCCACCACGCCTGACGTCGAGCAGCCGTGGGCGGAGCTCGGGCTCAAGCCGGACGAGTACCAGCGGATCCGCGACATCCTCGACCGGCGCCCGACCAGTTGCGAGCTGGCGATGTACTCGGTGATGTGGAGCGAGCACTGCTCGTACAAGTCGTCCAAGGTGCACCTGAAGAAATTCAGCGACATCCCGCAGGAGACTCCGGCCGGCAAGATGCTGGCGGGCATCGGCGAGAACGCCGGTGTGATCGACGTCGGCGAGGGCTACGCGGTCACCTTCAAGGTCGAGTCGCACAACCACCCGTCGTACGTCGAGCCGTACCAGGGCGCCGCCACCGGAGTCGGCGGCATCGTCCGGGACATCCTGGCGATGGGGGCCCGGCCGGTCGCGGTGATGGATCCGCTGCGGTTCGGACCGCTGGACGCGCCGGACACCAAGCGGGTGCTGCCCGGGATCGTCTCCGGCGTCGGCGGCTACGGCAACAGTCTGGGCCTGCCGAACATCGGCGGCGAGGTCGTCTTCGACGCCACCTATCTCGGCAATCCCCTGGTGAACGCGCTCTGCATCGGCGTGATGCGGCACGAGGACCTGCACCTCGCGAACGCCACCGGCATCGGCAACCAGATCATCCTGTACGGCGCGAAGACGGGCGGCGACGGGATCGGCGGAGTGTCGGTGCTGGCCAGTGAGACCTTCGCTGACGGCGGCCCGACCAAGCGCCCGGCGGTCCAGGTCGGCGATCCGTTCATGGAGAAGCTGCTGATCGAGTGCACCCTGGAGCTGTTCGCGGCGCACGTCGTCGAGGGCATCCAGGACCTGGGCGGTGCGGGTCTTTCCTGCGCCACCTCCGAGCTGGCCAGTGCGGGTGACGGCGGCATGTTCGTCTCGCTCGACAAGGTGCCGCTGCGGGATGCCTCGCTCGCTCCGGAAGAGATTCTGATGAGCGAGTCGCAGGAGCGGATGATGGCGGTGGTCACTCCGGCCAACGTGGAGAAGTTCCTGAAGATCTGCGAGAAGTGGGACGTGCAGGCCGACGTGGTCGGCGAGGTCAC
>JAWWOY010000634.1:0-4447 GCA_033851195.1 Kribbellaceae bacterium
GTGCTCGAGACCGAGGGACCGCAAGGGCTGATCGACCGGGTTCGTGCAGCCGACGCGACCGCACCGGACGGCGAGTTCCGCGGAAAGCGCCACGACGACGCCACCGCCGTCCTGGGCCAACTCACCCTGGGCGCCAGAGGCTAAGTGGTCGGCGCCGCATACCCCGACGAACTCCCGGTGCCGACCACTAAGGCCGCTGCCGGGGCGCCGAACCACCCGGGGATTTCTGGTGCTGATAACCCCCGTACGACGGGAAGGGGCCAGGCGGAGATGCTGGCGCGGTTGCTGGCCAGCCGGACCCTTTATAGGCCGGTCCGGGCTGGCCGGCAACGCCGTAAGGCTGCCCGTACGGCGGTTCCGACGCCGACTGGCCGGGTAGCGTCGGACCGATCTCCCGGCCGCGCTCGTCCTGCCAACCCGTCACCCGCAGAAGCAGCAGCGACGCCATCACCCCGGCCGCGATCAACAACACGGTCGCGCTGGTGAAGGCGATGTTCACGATCAGTGCCACCCGCACCATGAAGTCCTGCAGGTCGTAGATGTCCACGTAGTTACCGGTGGCATTCGCCGTGTCAGCCGCGTCGACGAGCCGGACGATCCACACGATGAAGCTGACTCCCGCGACTCCGGTGCCGCCGACCAGGATCACCCAGAAGGTCGTCCAGGTGCCCCACCAGCCGAAGAGCAGCGCGCGCATTCCTCCGGACCGAGCCGCGCCCGGCTCCCGCGGCGGCTCACTGGCCTCGATGACGTCCTGCGTGACCTGCAGCGGATACCAGAATTGGACGATCGGGCAGATCCAGGCACCCACGGTCCAGCCCTGCGAGTGCCGATGCAGGCCATTCCCCGGACGGTAACTGGGATAGTGACCCCGATAGATCGGTGGTTGCTGGTGGACCGGCGTGAAGACATCGGTGTTCTCCCGGGCCTGCCAGAGCCAGATCACAAAAGCGACGCCGGTGCCGAGGAACAAGTAGCTGACCAGGTCCAGAAACGGGCCGGAGCCGGCTACGTGCTCGATTCCCCGGTTGATCTCGTCATTCGAGACCAGGCCATAGACGAATCGCTTCACCTCGTCGTACGAGGACCACAGCACCACGGTCTGGATCACCGCGGCGACTGCGGTCAGCCCCATCAACCCGATGCTGACGAGCGCTGTCCGGCGCAGCGGCCGGAACCGCGGGGTAGACGGCGGCACCGGTGCCCCGTACGGTACCGGCGCCGATGCATATGGATGACTCACGTTCCCCCACCTCTTCCAGGTCCCCAGCCACCACCTGGCGAGCCGAGAACACTGGCCCAGGCAGCGGACCACGCCAAGCTATCGCAGCCTGGTACCTCATGACGCCTGCCTGCCGGCCAATAGCTGCAATCCGTATACCTCATTGGGTATGGAAGTCCCAATCGGGTATACGGATTCTCAGACTGCGGCGAAGGCGGCGCGAGCGGCCGGTAGCGCAACCTCGCGGTCGGCAGCCGACAGACCGAGACGGGTGCGCCGGTCCAGCAGGTCTTCCTCGGTCATCGCGCCTTCATGCAGTACGCCGAACCGCAGTTCGGCATGGGTGGTTGCCAGACCAGGGGCGATCGGAGCCATCAGCGCCGGATCCCGGGCGATCACCTCCGGTGCCTCCGCGCCGTACCGCTGAACGAAACGGGCGGGCGCACGGACCGCGGCCAGTCTGACCCGGCTGGCCGCGCCAACAAGCGGGATCTTGTGCGTCCGGCACGGGCGCACGGGGAGTTCGCGCTGCGGCCCGCCGGCGGCAGCGCGAGCGGTCGCTTCGAGAGCGGTGTCGAGCGCGTCCTGGGCCATCCGCCGGTAGGTGGTCAGCTTGCCGCCGACGATGGTGACCAGACCGTCGGGTCCGGTGACCACCGCATGCCGCCGGGAGATGTCGGCCGTCCTGTCCACGCCGCGGTGGTGCCCGGTGTCGAGCAGTGGGCGCAATCCGGCGTACGTGCCGAGCAGGTCCGCCCGCGTGAGCGGCACCTGGACGGCGGCGCTGATGATGCCCAGCAAGAAGTCGATCTCGGCATCGGTGGCGACCGGTACGTTGGCCACCGGCCCGGGCGCCTCCTCATCCGTCGGCCCGACGTACACCCGGCCGTCGGGTGCGGGGATCGCCATCACCACCCGGCTCACCTCCCCCGGCAGGGGTACGGTGAGGATCGCGGACAGGCCACCGAACGCCGACTGCGGCAACACCAGGTGGGTGCCCCGGCTCGGTCGCAACTTGATGCCTGGGGCAACTTCTCCGGCCCAGATGCCGGTGGCGTTGATGACGATCCGGGCGTCGACGTCGATCCTGTGGCCGGAGAACTGGTCGATCAGGACCGCGCCCCGGCCGGTGACCTGTTCCGCGGCGCAGTGGGTCAGCACCCGGGCGCCGTACCGGGCGGCGGTGCGGGCGATCGCGACGACCAGCCGGGCGTCGTCGTACAGTTGGCCGTCCCAGCTGAGGGAACCGCCGCGCAGACCCTCGGGCCGCACGGTCGGGGCGTAGCGAAGAACCTCGGCGGGGCTGACCCGGCGGGACCGCGGCAGGAGGTCCTTGCTGGTATGCGCGAAGGCCCGGAGCATGTCGCCACCGAGGAAAGCGCTGCGCAGCATGGCTGCCTGGATGAACGTTGTCTGCGGCAACCAAGGCACGACTTGTGGCACGGCATGGACCAGGTGCGGCGCGGTCTGCTTCATCAAGATGCCGCGTTCGACCGCACTCTCGTAGGCGATGCCGACGTGTCCGGAAACGAGATAACGCAGCCCGCCGTGCACCAGCTTGGAACTCCAGCGACTGGTGCCGAAGGCCAGGTCGTGCTTCTCGGCCAGTACCACCGAGAGCCCGCGCGAGGCCGCATCCAGAGCCACCCCGGCGCCGGTGACACCGCCGCCGATGACCAGCACGTCCACCTTGTGGTTCGCGTCCAGCCAGTCCAGCTCGCGGGCGCGACGGGAGGCGTTCAGGCTGGTGTTGCCGACGGCGATCATCATCGAACGGCGCTCACGGGGCCAAGTATCTGGTCAGCATCACGCGCAACTCCTCATCCAACTGGTCGTACTCCTTCGCGTCGGCCAGCACCGGGCCGGACACCGCCGACGCCAGTGCGACCAGAATGATCTGCCGGGACAGCCAGTCCGGGTCTCCGTCGCGGATCGAGCCGTCGGCCTGGCCCTGCTTGATCCCCTCCTCGACCAGCGCCAGGTGCGCGACAGTGCTGCTGCCGCGCCGCTCCACCAGGTACGGCGTGAGGAACTCGGGGTCGAGCTCGATGATCTTGCGCATCAGCGGATGGGTCCGGGTGTGCGCGACGACCTCGACCACGCCCTCCACCAGCCGACTCCGGCCGTCCGTGGCGTCCGGCTGGAAAGCCGAGACCAGCGCGGTGGTCCACTCCCGGGTCATCAGGGCGGCGACCACGGCCTGCACGTTCGGCCAGCGCCGGTACAGCGTCGCGCGTGAGACCTCCGCGTGCCGGGCGATGTCGGCCATCGTCATCCGGCGCATCCCGATCGCCAGCAGCAACTCGTACGCCGCGTCCAGGATCCGCTCCTCGCCGATGGCGTTCGCCGGCGCCGAACGGGTGGATCCCCCGACCGCTTCGGTGGTGAGCCCGTCGGTTGACCCGGGCTCGCTGTTACGCTGAGACATCACACGTCGGAGTGTATCAGCGGCTCCGGCGTGCGCGGAGCGCCTTGGGTCGGTGCTCCATGCGTCCGGAGAAGTGAGGTCCAGGGGGTTTCATTTCTCCGGACGCTACCGCTGAATCGCGAGGGTGGGGAGTTCTGGGGATGACCGAGTCCGATCTGGCGGTGGTCCGAATGGCGCCCGGTCGCTGGGGTGACCCCGCCCATCCGGTCGAACTGCCCGCCGCGGCCCTCGAGGCCCTCAAACACCTCGGCGTACGACGTAGTGGCCCGATTGGTTCGAGAGACCTGCACGACGGCGCGTCGTACCAGAGTGAACTGAGCGAGGATCTCGAGCAGGCGTTGGAGCAGGTGCTCGGCGGGGGGCAGGTGCGGACAGACCTGGAGACGCGCTGGGGTCACACCCGCGGCTATTCGACGCCCGACCTGCTCCGGTACCGCGCCGGCGACACTTCCGACATGCCTGACGCTGTCGTCTACCCCGGGTCGCACGACGACGTACAGGCTCTCCTGACGACCTGCAGCGAACACCACGTCGCGGTGGTTCCGTATGCGGGTGGTACGTCCGTCGTCGGTGGACTCGCGCCGCGCCGGGAGGGATTCGCCGCGGTCATCGCGGTGGATCTCCGCCGGCTTGACCGACTGCTTGCCGTCGACGACGTGTCCCGCACAGTCACGATCGAGGCCGGCGTCCGTGGCCCGGCGGCCGAGGCGCTGCTCGCGGAACACGGCTACACCCTCGGCCATTTCCCGCAGTCGTACGAGGGCGCGAGCATCGGCGGGTACGCCGCGACGCGCTCC
>JAWWOY010001080.1:0-6346 GCA_033851195.1 Kribbellaceae bacterium
GACGGCGTAGCTGATCGTGCCCTTGGCAGTGGCCACTTTGACCGAGTCGCCCGCGCGCAGCTGGGCGAGGTGGTCGAACGCACCGCCGCCGGTGTGCACGGTGTGGCCGGTGATGATGGCCGAGCCCTTGGCAGCCCCAGGGCGGGCGCCGTCAGACCACCAGCCGACGAGTCGCGGATTGGAGGGCGGGATCAGCTGGCCACCGCTTGCTCGAATCCCGACGACTCGAGCCGAGACGCCCAGCCGTGGTATCGAAACTCGAACCGGTCCGCCTGACGCGGACCGCTGAGAGCTCGTGGTCTTCGGGTTGGTGGGTGCCGTGGAGTGCGTTGTCCGCGCGGCGGTCGGCGTACTCACCGGCTTGGGTTTAGTCGTCGGCGCACGGAGCGGTCGGGAAGAGCTCGGGAGCTCAGTGGGCGTTGCCTGCTGAGCTCGTTCCGCGCCCTGGTCGGCGGCCGACGTGCCACCTCTGAACTCCAGGTAGCCGCCAGCCAGGGCGAGAACGGCACCGACCACCAGAACCGCTCTGGTCCACCGAGGTGAACCAGAGCGATCCGGGTGGCGACGCTTACCGAACATGTCAGACGGCGTGGTTACCGCGACGACGCAGACGCGACTTCAGTACACCGGCGGACAGCAGTACACCGCCGACGACCAGCAGTGCGGCACCCCAAGAGCTCTGGTGGCTGGTGCTGGCGGAGGCATTGGTCAGCTGCTGCGGTCCGGACAGGCCGGCGTCAATCTCAGTCGGGACGACCACGGGCGTGCTGGTCGAGGTCGGAGAGGTCGTCGGGCTGTGCGTGGGCGACGCGGACGGCGACTGCGAAGGAGTCTCGCTCGGCGACGTGGTCGGCTGGCTCGGGGTCTCGGAGAGGACAACGCTCGGAGTCTGCGAAGGCGTTTCCGACGGAGTCTCGGAGGGAGTCTCGCTCGGGGTCTCCGACGGAGTCTCGGACGGGGTCACACTCGGAGACTCGGACGGGGTCGCGCTCGGGGTCTCAGACGGGGTCTCCGAAGGCGTCTCGCTCGGGGTGTCCGACGGAGTCTCGGACGGCGTCACGCTCGGCGTCTCCGACGGAGTCTCGGACGGCGTCTCGGACGGAGTCTCGGACGGAGTCTCAGACGGCGTCACACTCGGAGTCTCGGACGGCGTCGCGCTCGGAGTCTCAGACGGCGTCGCGCTCGGGGTCTCAGACGGAGTCTCCGAAGGCGTCTCGCTCGGGGTCTCCGACGGAGTCTCAGACGGCGTCTCGGTCGGCGTCTGGGTCGGCGTCTTGGACGGGGTCGGAGTGGTCGGCTGGCCGTAGCAGAAGTCGACGTGACTCAGGTCGGGGAATTTGTGGTTCTTGTCGTTCACCGGCGCATGCAAAGAGGTGCCGCTCACTGTGCCGGCCGGGCGGTAGTCGTAGAAGTTCGCGCCGTTGCTGCCCTTGACGATGACGGCGAGCACGCTTCCGCCAGTGGCCGCGAAGTCGAGGACCTGATTGTCGACCTGGTCGCCAGGGGTGGTCGGGTCATCGACCAGCAGCTTGTGGACAGTCATGGTCACCTTGAAGGCGCCATCGGACTGCGATCCCGATTTCGGATCGAACTTGAACTCCTTCGAGCCTTGAACCAGGTCGGAGCAGTCCGGGTTGCCGCCCTGCGACACCCCGTCGGCTGAGGCCGATGGCGCCAGCACCACGGTGAGGCCACCTAAGGCGAGGACAACCGCGCCGGCTCCACCGAGCAAGGTGGCGCCACGTGAGCCGGCTGCTTTCAGGGCGTCACGCAGGCGTGCGACCTTGGGTACGTCGTTCACAAGATTTGTTCCCCACTTGTCTTGTCGGTCTCGAGGACCGACTGTCGGCGGTACACGCCGCTGTCCCTCGCCGACATCGTGAGCAGACCTCGATGTGATACGGCCGACCCCCCAAGGGCGGAACAACGCCTTGGGCATCGTGAAGGGACGGATTGCACCATGCAAGCTGCGCGGCCACGACTAAACCAAGTCCTTACAAATGGGAGCAAAACAAGGCCCACTCATGCGCGGTGAGTAGCAGTTCGCAACAAAGAGCTCGGCAACGCCAACGACATCGACATCCTCCTCATCACCGCTGCCGAGGACGATCAGGAGCACTACGAAGCCGAAGGCGGCCCCGCTGATGCGGAGCCGCCTTCGACGGTGACCTCGGCCGAGGTCGTCAGACTGCTGGGTGCGCCACGGCCTTCGTGTCAGCCGGGTCGATTGTGGGCAGGACCGGTGAGGGCCTGAACCCCTTGAACGTCATCCACAGGCCGACCGAGAGCTCCCACGCCGCCACCGGCACGGTCAGGACTCCCGAGACCGATGAGACCTGGTCGATCGCGCCGAAGAACGTCGCGAGCATGGCGGTCAGGAGCAGCGGCGCGCCGATCAGGCCGACGGTCGGGATGATCCGCGGCACCAGCCGCGAGCGGTAGAGCAGGGTGCCGAGCAGGATGGCGTTGAAGGCGGGCATCAGGCCCGGGCCGAGCAGGAAGGTCCAGTTCCGGAGGTCGACCAGAGCGTTGGCGGTGACCGTCAGCGAGGCGGCGTCGCCGCCGGTTGAGCCGGCGAAGTCCTGGCGCATCGTGATGACGGCGAGCAGGCTGACCACGCCGATCATGACCACGGCCGCCTCGAGCAGGCGGGAGGTGACAAAGCCGAGGGCCATCGACCGGTTCTGCCGCTTCACCACCGGGTACAGCGCGACGGCGCTGCCGACCGCGGTCAGGGCATTGATCGCGTCGAGGAGGCAGCCCCAGAGCACTCGGGTGTCCTGTCCCCCGCTGGTGACGTAGCCGGCGTTGTGCAGCACCGGCCCGATCAGGATCAGCGCGGGGATCGAGGACACGAAGGTGAGCAGGTAGAAGATGCCCGCGGCCCTCGCGTGGTTCCTCATCGGATCGGTGGTTGCGCCGGCGGCGTGGGCCGTGGTGGCGGCTGGTGCGGTGATGGTCATGTCAGGCTCCTGAGGTGGTGGTGTCGGGTGTGCGAGGTAGGCGCGTCACGTCGTCGGCCTCGACCTGGGTGACCGAGACCAGGGACAGACCGATGTCGCGAAGCTGGTGCAGCAGACCGTGCAGGGCGGCTTGGTCGACGACAAGACCCGTGAGCAGGGTGAAGCCGTCACCGGTGGTGAGGGTCATGCCGTCGAAGCGGCTGGACCATCGGGGGTCGAGGCGCCCCTGCAGGCGGATCTCGTAC
Organism: Kribbellaceae bacterium; assembly: GCA_033851195.1. GTDB lineage: Bacteria > Actinomycetota > Actinomycetes > Propionibacteriales > Kribbellaceae > Kribbella. Next base: position 3,209 of record JAWWOY010001080.1, read on the forward strand.
CAGCTGGCCCCGTCCGGGTTGCTGGTGGATGTGGTGCTCATGACCGCAAGCTAGGAGCCGATGTGGTGAGTGCGCCTCACATCGTGTGGTGAGCGAGCTGGTGAACTTCGAGGCTCAGCGGGGGCCGGAGCGTGAGAGCAGGTGGAGCTCTCCGGCCTTCGAGACCGCTGCGCGCCGACTGTTGACCCCGAGCTTGGCGTAGATGTTCTTGGTGTGCGTACGCACGGTGTTGAGCGACACGACGAGCTCGCGCGCGATCGCCGGTCCGTCGAGGTCGCTTGCGAGCAGCCGGAGGACGTCCAGCTCGCGTGCGCTGAGCTGCTCGACGAGGGCCGGGCTCACAGGCGGGGCGGACCTGGCGCCGGCAACGTCCAGTGCGGCGCGGAGGCGGCGCGGGTACGGCCACGAGACCTGCTGCTGAGCGAGGGCCTCGAGCAGCGTGGCCATCGGCGCGCCCTCGCCGACGAACACGCGCACATATCCCTCCGGCTCGGCCAGCCTCAGCGCCCGCTCCAGCGGGGCGAGAGCACCGGCGACGTCACGGCGGCCGTGCTCCGCGTGGTGCACGAGGGCCTGCAGGGTCAGGATCTCGATGAGGGTGCCGGTCCTGCCTCCGTCCTCGGCCGCGACTCCGAGACGCTCGAGGAGCCCGTACGCCGTCCGCAGGGCCGGCTGCGAGCGCTCGGCCGCGTGCTGGCGAAGCAGGATCCGGGCGAGGGTGAGGTGCTCGTACTCGCGGATGTACGAGAGGTCGTCGTCCGCAGAGAGGTCGTGGTCACGCGCCCAGTCGAGGGCCTCGGCCAGGCGGCCTTGCGCGAGGAGCACACGCGCGCGCACCGCCGGGATCGGTCGCACGTTCGGGGAGAAGTCGCCGACGTAGACGCGCTCGGCCTCCTCGAGCAGGGTGGCGGCGCCGGTCAGGTCTCCCTGCGCCTCGCAGAGGCGTGCGCGGGCGACCCGCCACCGGTACGGATGCTGAGGCAGACCCACGTGCTCGCCCAGCTCATCGGCACGGCTCAGGTATTCGGAGGCCGTCTTGAGGTCGTTGCGTTCGAACGCGATCTGGCTCCGGCCCGCGAGCATGTCCGCCGTACCCCGCATCACGGAGCCCGACTCCTCGGCGGCGGCGAGCTGAAGCGCGTCCTCGTAGGTGCGCCGAGCATCGCTGAGGCGCCCCTGGGTGGTCCGGATGTCGGCCAGCGTGATCGAGCAACCGAGCACGTCCGAGAAGTGTCCGGCGCGACGGAGACCTTCGACGGCGGTCGAGTAGCCGCGGTGCGCGCCTTCCAGGTCTCCACTTCCCCACGACGCCAGCCCCGACAGGGCCGCCGCGGCCGACACCGTGAGGTGGTCGCCCTCGACGGCGCGAGCGATGGCGAGGTCGGCGTGGACGGCGGTCGCCGACGGGTCGCCCCGGATCAGGGCCAGAGCCGCTCGATACATCTCGATCGCACCCGGCAGGCGCGCGAGCTCCGACTCGTCGACCACGACCAGCTCCACCGACGGATCGCCGCCGGCAGCCTCCAGCAGCCGCTCAACGTCGTCCAGTCGACTCTCGACGGTCGCGAACTCGCCGCCCGACATCAGCGCCCCGATGAAGCCCACCGCCAGCACCGGCCGGACTGCCACCACCTCGTGGGGGATGTCGTCGAGCCAACGCCGGACCGTGGCCTCCCGCCTGTCCCGGAGGAGGCCGAGGATGGCCCGCTCGACCAGGTCGGCCGCGTGCTCGACGTCACCGGACGCGAGCGCGTGCCGAACGGCCGCAACCGGCTCGCCGGCTGCGTCGTACCACTGGCCGGCGCGACGGTGCAGGTCGGCGACCTCGCCCGGCCGCTCGTCGAGCAGATGGGTGCGCAGGACGTCGGCGAACAGGTGGTGGTAGCGGTACCAGTGGCGGTTGTCGTCGAGAGGAACGACGAACAGGTTCGAGCGGTCCAGCATCTCGAGTACGGCCCTGCCCTCCTTCCCCTGGGTGACGGCATCGCAGAGGGAGCCGCTGAGCCGGTCCAGAATCGACGTCTGGAGCAGGAAGCTCCGTACGGCTTCGGGCTGCCGGCCGAGGACCTCCTCGACGAGGTAGTCGACGACGTACCGGTCGTCCCCAGCGAAGCCGGCGATGAAGCCGGGCACGTCATCCCGGCCCTGGAGCGACAGTGCCGCCAGCTGCAGGGCGGCGATCCAGCCCTCCGTGCGCCCCTCCAGGGCAGCGATGTCTGCCGCCTGCAGGTTCAGCCCGATGACCTCGTTGAGGTACGCGGCCACCTCGTCGAGGGTGAAGCGTAGGTCGGCGGCGCGAACCTCGACCAGCTCGCCGCGTGCGCGCAGTCGCGCGAGGGGCAGGGCGGGGTCGGCGCGCGTGCTGATCACCAGGTGCACGTGCGGAGGCAGGTGCTCGAGCAGGAACGTCATGTCGGCCGCGATCGCCGGCCCGTCGGCGAGGTGGTAGTCGTCGAGGACCAGGTCGAGGCCCGCCGGCAGGGCGCCGAGCTCGTTGAGCACGGTGGCGAGGACGGTCGCGATCGGGGGGTTGGCGGTCTGCAGGAGCGACAGCGCGCCGGCTCCAACACCGGGCGCCGCGGCGTCCAGCGCGGTGACGACGTACGTCCAGAACGAGCCCGGCTCCCGTTCGCTCTCCTCGAGGGACACCCAGGCCACCGGGCGCTCCGCAGCCGAGTCGGCATCCAGCCACGCGGCCAACAACGTCGTCTTGCCGAACCCCGGCGGCGCCGAGATGAGAGTCAGCCGCGGGCTCGACGTCCGGCTCAGCCGTTCGCTCAGTCGGGGGCGCGACACCAGACCACCGCGTGCCTTGGGGATGTAGAGCTTGGTCTGGACGAGGGGGCTCGACATGACCGCTCCCCTCACTCGCGACCGCACGCGATGTTCACGACAGTAGAGCCCCGACAGCTACTTCGGTCAATCAGGACAGTGTCATCACCTGAGCTTCTGAGCGACCGTGTACGGCTCTCGGCTCAGGGATCTGTACGCGTTGCCTCCGTCAACCTGCTCCGAACCGCTTCGGTCGGGGTGGCGCCACCCTCGGCCAGTGCATCCAGAAGCGCCCCCACGAGGGCAGGGTGCTGATTGTGTTGAAGGTCGAGGTTGAGATTGCGACGATCACAGGTCCGGCGGAGG
>JAWWOY010000714.1:0-4512 GCA_033851195.1 Kribbellaceae bacterium
ATGATGCGCCGGTTCCTTGGGCCGGACGGTCAGGCCCGGTGGGCCCAGGCGCGACTGGATGCCGTCATGCGGATCGGCGAGGTCGCCGCCGAGACCGGCGCGGCCTTCGTCGTGGTGACCGGGGACGTGTTCGAGCACAACCAGGTCGAGCGGCAGACGATCCTGCGGGCCTGTGAGGCGCTGAAGCGGATCGAGGTCCCGGTGGTACTGCTGCCGGGCAACCACGACGCCCTGGAGCCCGGCTCGCTCTGGACGTCGCCGCAGTGGCTGGCGCACGCCCCTGAGCACGTGATGGTCGTCACCGACACCTTGCCGATCGAGATCGTGCCTGGGGTCGAGCTCGTTGGTGCGCCGTGGCGGTCGCGCCGGCCGGTATCCGATCCGGCCGCGCCCGGCTATGCCGAGCTTGCCCCGGCGCCGGAGGGTACGACGCGGATCCTGCTCGCCCACGGTCAGCTGACCAGCCTCAGCGGCGGCATGTCCGACGTACCGACGATCGATCAGGCGGCGCTTGAAGCGGCGGTCGCCGATGGGCGGCTGCACTACGTGGGGTTGGGCGATCGGCATTCGATGACCGAGGTGACGGAGCGGATCTGGTTCTCCGGGACACAGGAGGTCACGGCGCCGGAGGAGACCCAGCCGGGCAACGTGCTGGCGGTCACACTCGGCCCGGGGAGCGTCGAGGTCGAGCCGATCCGGGTCGGCGCTTGGTTCATGGTCGAGCACCATGCCGAGCTGGACGACGAGGAGTCCCTGAGGGCGTTGGAGGACTGGTTCGCCGAGCTGCCGGAGAAGGAGCGGACCTATGTCCGGCTCGCGGCGCACGGCTCGTTGACGCTGCCGTTGCTCAGTCGGCTGGAGGCGATGGTCGACGCGCAGGGCGAGGTGTTCGCCAGTGTCGAGCGCTGGGCCAAGTTCTGGACCGTCCGGCCGGCTCCGGATGCGGGCGACCTGGACGCGTTGCAGTTGAGTGGTCCGGCCCGGGCCGCGATGGAGGAGTTGCGGCAGGCGCTGGCCGGCGGTGACGAAGGAGCCGGTGCGGCATTGACGTTGATGCACAGACTGGCCCGGGACGCGGGATGAGGCTGCATCGACTGACGCTGCGGAACTTCCGCGGCGTCACGGACCGCACCGTCGAACTGTCCGCGATCGGCACCACCGTCGTGGTCGGCGACAACGAGGTCGGCAAATCGAGCCTGGTCGAGGCTTTCGGGCTGGTCTTCGACTTCCCGGACGACTCGAAGTCGACCCGGATCCGCGACATCCAGCCGGTCGGACAGGACGTCGCGCCCGAGGTGACGGCGGTGTTGACGTTGGGTGGGCGCGAGCTCACCTACACGAAGCGCTGGCTGAAGAGCCGCTCGACCGAGCTGACGGTGGTCGAGCCCGACGGCCGGCGGAACTTATGGACCGGCCGCGAGGCGCACAACGAGGCCGAGCGGATGTTCGCCGAGAACGTCGATCCCGTGCTGTGGCAGACGTTGATGGTCGGTCAGGGCCAGTCGCTGGTGCTGCCGACCCCGGCCGACGCCGAGCCGCTGATCACCGCCGTCACAGCAGAATCCGGTACGCCGGTGGACGGCGCCTCGATGCCACTGGTCTCTGCCGTCGAGCACGAGTACCTCCGGTACTGGACCAGGGGCGGTCGTCCGACCGGCGACTTCGCGAAGTCCGCCCAGACCGTGGCTGCCGCTGACCTGACGGCGGAGCAGGCGGCACGCGCGATGGACGAGGTAGCAGCCGATATCCGCCGGGCCGAGCGACTCGCGCTGGACCTCGAGGACCTCAGCAGCCGACTCGGGGATCAGCTGAAGTCCGTCGAGGAACTACGCGAACGCAAGAAGGCGACCGACGAGATCCTGCTGCGACGCGATGCCGTCAGACACCGGGCCGCCCTGGCGAAGGCCCGGCTGGACGCCCACACCAAGACCCGGCGCGAACGCGAGCGACTACTGGCTGACGTGGACAGGTTCACCAAGGCGGATGCCGAGTTGACGGTCCGGCGTACTGATGCGGAGACCGTGGCGCGCAAGGCCGCGGACAGCGTCCGGGCGGCCGAGGCGGCGCTGGCGGAAGTCGTCGAGTTGAAGGATGAGCGACGAGCCGAGGTGCAGCAGGCCGAGCAGCTCGTCTCGTTGCTGATGGACCGAGCCGAGCTTGGTCGGTTGACGGGCCAGCAGGCCGAACTGGTCGCCGTACGGGCGCGGATCGCGGCGGCCGGGAGTGTGCTGGACGGGATCCGGGTCGACGACGCCATCGTGGCTGGACTCGAGGATGCGCGCGCGACCGTGGTCGAGGCGCGGGCTGCGCTTGCTGCCGGGGTGCCTGAGGTCTCGGTGCGGCGGCTTGGCGGCGGGGTGGTCGAGTTGGCAGGCACCGGCCTCGACGCGGGTGCCGGTGGCGTGCCGGAGAAGCTCGACGAGGGCGGCGAGGCCCGGCTCCTGGTGTCCGGTGAACTGGTAGTCGGTGTGCCCGGGCAGTTGGAGGTCACGGTTCGGGCGGGCGGGGAGGCAGCCACTCTGCGGTCGCGGTTGGACGATGCGGTGAGGCGGGAGAAGGACCTGCTCGGCCGCGCCGGCGTACGGGATCTGGCCGAGGCGCGCGAGCTGCTTCGCAAGGGCGACACCGCCTCCGCCGAACTCCAAGAGGCTCGCCGTACCGAGCGGTCGTTGACCGCCGGCGGCGATCCGGCCGAGCGGATCGCTTTGCTGTCCGCACGACTCGGTGCGACGGCAGCTGAAGGCGAGCCGGAGCAGGACGATCGACCGGCCGCGGTCGAGGGCGTGCCCGGCCAGATGTCGCTGTTCGAGGAACTCGGCTTCGAGGAGGAGGCCTTCGACTTCGAAGACCTCGAGCAAGGTACGACGGCCGTCGGCGATGCGGCGGATCTCGGCGCCGCCCAGCAATCGCTGGAGGAGTCGCGCGCGGAGCTGGCCGCTGTCGAGCGGCTGTTGGCGGACGCGGAGTTCACCGCGGCGCAAGCCCGGAAGGCGGCGGACGAGGATCGCTCGGAGGCACAGCAGGCCCGTGCGCGCTCCGAGCTGACCGGGGAGCGGCTGGCAGCAGCAGCCGAGGCTTTGGACGCCGCCCGGGCCGAGGTCGCCGACGAGGGCGTGGGGAGCGAAGAGGCGACAGCGACCGCCGACGTCGAGTCAGTTCTGGACGAGCTGACCGTGGTCCAGGAGCAGGCGGAGGCGGCCGGGGCAGACGAGGTCGCGGGGGAGTTGGCTGACGCGCTTGCGGTCGCCACCCGGTTGCAAGGCGAGCGGGACACCAACAGGGACGCGTTGCGGACCACCGAGGGCCGACTCGAGCAGTCCGGCCGGGACGGGCTGGCCACTCGCCGCGATGCGGCTGAGCTGGAGCTGGCCGCGATCCGGGCCGACCACGAGAGCCTGAGGCGTCGCGCTGAGGCTGCCCGGAGGGTTCACGAGACGTTGGGCAAGCACCGCGCCGAAGCTCAGACCAAGTACTCCGAACCGCTCCAGACCCGCATCGAGGCTCTGGGCCGCAGCGTCTACGGGCCGAGCTTCCGGGTCTGGCTGGACGACGACCTGGCCGTCGCCGAGCGCGAGCTCGATGGTGCCCGGCTGCGAGTCGAGGCGTTGTCGACCGGCGCGCAGGAGCAGTTGGCGATCATCACCCGGCTGGCGATCAGTCACCTGGTCAGCACCGGCGACGGCAGCGTGCCGGTGATCTTCGACGACGCTCTCGGCTGGTCCGACAAGGGCCGCCTGCGGGACATGGGTGCCCTGCTCGGCCGGGCCGGCGACCATGGCCAGGTCATCATCCTGACGTGTATGCCGGAGCGCTACCAATACGTGCCGAGGGCAACCTTCATCAAGCTCGAGGCCAGCTAGTGTCCCGAGTCACTTCAGCACGCGCTCGGGCGAGCTGTAGACCACGCAGCGGTCGCCTCGGACGAACCCGGCCACGGTGACCTCGAACTGTCGGGCCAGCTCGACGGCGAGGCTGGACGGCGCGCCGACGGCGACGATCATGCCGAGCCCGGCGGCGACGGCCTTCTGGACGATCTCGTACCCGATCCGGCCGCTGACAGCCAGCACCAGCCCGCGCCTGCTGCGGTGGTTCAGAACGGTCCAGCCGACCACCTTATCGACGGCATTGTGCCGCCCGACATCCTCCCTGACGACCACCCTCTCGCCCTCGGTGGTGAAGAGCCCGGCCGCGTGCAGCCCGCCGGTACGCCCGAACGTCGGCTGAGCCTCCCGCAGCAGATCAGGCAGCCGCCGTACGACGTCGACCGGCACCTGCACCTGGTCGACCGGCGGATAGTCCCGCCCGGCCAGTTCGTCCAGGCTCTGCTGGCCGCACACCCCGCAGGCGGCCGAGGTAACGCCGTACCGCTGCGGCGGCTCCCGGTCCGGCGGCCCGTCGAAGCTGACCGTCACCGTGTTGAACTGCTGTTCCCGGGTCAGCTTGACGTCGGTGCAGTAGGCCACGGTGTCGATGGCGTGCGGCCGGGTTGCGAAGCCTTCGCCGAGGCAGAAC
>JAWWOY010000752.1:0-10579 GCA_033851195.1 Kribbellaceae bacterium
CGTGCGACTCGGCCCGGATGTTCAGCGGGTGCCGCATGTGGGTGCGGGCCAGCGTGATCACGGCGGACGGCATCGTTGCCGAGAACAACATCGTCTGGCGCAGTTCCGGCGTCTTGCGCAGGATCCGCTCGACGTCGGGCAGGAAGCCGAGGTCCAGCATCTCGTCGGCCTCGTCGAGCACCAGCACCTTGATGTGGCTCAGGTCGAGCACGCCGCGGTTGGCCAGGTCGAGCAGCCGTCCCGGCGTACCGACGACGACGTCGACGCCGGCCTTCAGGGCGTCGAGTTGCGGGTCGTAGGCGACACCGCCGTAGATGGTGAGGATGCGCACGGACCGGACGGTGGAGGCGGTCCCGAGATCCTTGGCGACCTGGATGGTCAGCTCGCGGGTCGGGGTGACGACCAGCGCCTGCGGCTTGCCGGGAGCCGCCAGCTCCTCGTAGTCGCCCTCGCCGGGCGAGATGGTGCGCTGCAGCAGCGGGATACCGAACCCGAGGGTCTTACCGGTACCGGTGCGTGCCTGGCCGATCAGGTCGGTCCCCATCAACGCGATGGGGAGCGTCATCTCCTGGATCGGGAAGGGCTCTACGATGTTGACGCGATCGAGCGCGTCGCAGATCTCGGGTAGGACCCCGAGCTCTCGGAAGGTGGTCAGGCTGATCGCCTCTCACATGCTTGTACGGACAGATTGACAGCGGCCGGGCGCCTGAAATCATCGGCGCGGGACACTGTGCAAGCGGCTCGCACCAGCTGCCCTCGTGGGCGCGTCACCGGCGAATCACCGTCCAGTGTACTCAGAACCGGACTGAGCGCCTCGCCGCCGCGCTTCGGCGCAGCGACGGCGGCCCGATAGTGTTCGGCGCATGACCGAGCGACGCGAGGGTATCGTCCACTACAGCCCGACTCGTGCATCGCAACCGCCCGCAGCGAAGCGAGGACGCTCGTGAGTGAACTGACGGCCTTCGACGACCCGGCCTACCGGGCCGCGGCCGTGGACCTGCTGGGAGTTCTCGCGTACGGCGAGTTGACCGCGTTCGAGCGGATCGCCGAGGACGCGAAGCTGGCCCCGACCCTGAACGACAAGGCCCAGTTGGCCGCGCTGGCAACCGCCGAGTTCGCCCATTTCGTCCAGCTGCGAGACCGGCTGGTGATGCTCGGGGTGGACCCGATGGACGCGATGCAGCCGTTCGTGACGCCGCTGGACGCCTTCCACGACCACACCGCGCCCTCGGACTGGCTCGAGGGCCTGGTGAAGGCGTACGTCGGTGACGGTCTGGCGAACGACTTCTACCGCGAGGTCGCGGCGTACGTGGATGCGGAGACGCGGGCGCTGGTCCTGGAGGTGTTCGCCGACTCCGGCCAGGCCGAGTTCGTAGTGGACCGAGTCCGGTCCGCGATCGAGGAAGACCCCAAGCTGGGTGGCCGGCTCGCCCTGTGGGGACGCCGGCTGGTCGGCGAGGCGCTCAGCCAGGCGCAGCGGATCGCCGCCGACCGGGACCCGCTGGCCGCTTTGCTGGCCGGCAGCGTCGACCGCCCGGGCCTCGACCTGGCCGCCATCGGCCGGATGTTCACCCGCCTCACCGAGGCCCACACCGCCCGCATGACCGCCCTCGGCCTCCAGGCCTAAACCATCATCGGTCCCTTGTACCCCCGGCGTGTCGGCCTTCATCGGTCCCTTGTGACCAGATCGCCTGCCGCGAGGTCGGGTGCTGACGAATCAGGGGGTCGGGAGTGGAGCGGCCGCTACCCGAGGGGTAGCGGCCGGTCAGAGTGTGCAGGTCAGCCGATGGGACTGTGTTTCGACTTACCGGTGATCGTCGCTGCGGCTACGACCAGTACTGCCGCGACTACGATGCTGATGATCCAGCGGACCCAGTCGATGCCGGGGGTGGCCGCGACGCCGAGTGCCGCGGCAACGTAGTAGCCGATCAGTACCCCGCCGATACCGCAGAGCACGGTGAGCCACAGGGGGATGTTGTCCCTGTCTCCAGGTGCCACGAACTTGCCCAGCAGCCCGATGATGATGCCGGCAATAATGACTCCGATGATTTCCATGACGAGGTTCCTCCTTGTGACAACCGCGTCGCCGCTGCGTGACAACTGTCGCGCCGCACCGACCCGGTTACCGGTCGCCGACCCGCCTAAACGTGGATCGGACCGACCTCGCAGAGGTGTTGTCCTATTGCAACCAGTGTCCCGTGAGGGCCACTAGATGGCGCCGAAGCCGACCTTGCGGATCGAAACCTCGCCGATCTCCACGTAGGCGAGCCGGTCGGCCGGGACCAGCACCTTACGACCCTTCTCGTCCGCGAGCTGCAGCACGTTGGACTTGCCGCTGAGCGCATCCGCGACGGCCTGTTCGACCTCTTCCGGGCTCTGCTCGCTCTCCAGCACCAACTCACGATTGGCGTGCTGGACGCCGATCTTGACCTCCACGAAACCCTCCCGGGCCGTTCCGACCGGCGGCTCTCGCCGGTACCCGATTCGAGCCTAGCCGGTGACGGTCCGCAGGCCGCATCCGTCCGCCGACAGCAGAAGCCCGGCGCGTCTTCCCAACCTCAGGACTCGGTGCGCGGGAAACCGCGGATGCCCCGCCAGGCGAGGCTGGCGACCAGGTCGGCCGCCTGTTCCTGGGCCAGCGACGGGTTGTCCGAGGCCAGCCAGTAGCGGGCGCTCACCTGGGCCATGCCGACCAGGCTGACCGCGAGCACCATCGACTGCTCCTTGCTCAGCCCGGCGTCGGCGCTGATGACCTCGGAACAGGCCTCGGCGCAGGCGTGGGTGACACGGTCGACCCGCTCCCGGACGGCCGGCTCGTTCGTCAGGTCCGACTCGAAGACCAGCCGGAACGCGCCCTGGGCGTTCGCGACGTACTCGTAGAAGGCGTGGATCGTGGCCGCGACCCGCTGCTTGTTGTCCTCGGTGGAGCGCAGCGCATTCCGGACCGAGGCCACGATCGCGTCGCAGGAGCTGTCCAGTAGCGCCAGATAGAGGTCCAGCTTGCCGGGGAAGTGCTGGTAGAGCACCGGCTTCGAGACGCCGGCACGATCAGCGATGTCATCCATCGCGGCGGCGTGGTAGCCGTTCGCGACGAAGACCTCCTGGGCCGCCTCGAGCAATTGTGCTCGGCGGGCCAGACGCGGCAAGCGGCTGCCACGCTTTGGCGCAGTCTCCGGTGTCGTCGACACGTCGGCTCCTTCGGTGGTGCGGCACCGGCGACGAAGCGTCACGCGGGTCGTTCCAGCGAATCCTACCTATCGGTAGTCGTCCCCCTCTGCTTCTTCGATCGATCGGTGCTGTTCGTCGACATCGGCGGGGTCGGCCTCTATCGGTACTTCGTACCCCTCCTGAGCCTCCGGGTCATAGCCGGTCGGGGGCAGGTGCTGCTCCAGGACGTCCGCCTCGGGGGCCTCGTCGGGTAACCCCTCGCCGAGGTCAGGCAAGTCGAGCGGGTCCTCGCGCAGCTCGTCGGGGTCGCTGGTCATCGCAGCCACCTCCTTCTCGCGGTCGGTGTCCCGTAGTTACGACGGTAGCGGCTTCGGGGCGTCGTACAAGCCTTCCAGCACGTCGCCGTGTTCCTCGACCCGGGCCAGTACCTCAGCGGGCAGGAAGACCAGTTCGGTCGGATCGGCGGCGGCGGCGACCTCGTCCCAGTCGATCGGCGTAGACACCCGCGGCTCGTCCGCGCCACGCAGCGAGTACGGCGCCAGGGTGGTCTTGGCGCTGGCGTTCTGGCTCCAGTCGATGAAGACCTTGCCCGGCCGCAGGGCCTTCGTCATCGTCGCGGTGACGTTCTCCGGCAAGGCCTCGGCCAGTTGCTCCGCGATCTTCTTCGCGAACGCGCTGGACGCCCGCGACGGTGCCGGCTCTATCGGTGCGTACAGGTGCAGCCCCTTGTTGCCCGAGGTCTTCGCCCAGCACTCCAGGCCGTGATGTCCGAGCAACTCCCGCAGCGCCAGCGCCACGTCACAACACTCCACCACGGTGGCAGGCGGGCCTGGGTCGAGGTCGAACACGACCAGATCGGCATGCGGCTTCTTACCGTTGTCGGAGAGCCCGATCCGCCACTGCGGTACGTGCAGTTCCAGTGCGGCGAGGTTGGCCAGCCAGACGATGGTGGGGATGTCGTCTGCGACCACGAAGTCGGCCTCGTCCCGCCCAGTGGAGCTACCCGGCGTCGGCAGAGTCACCGTGCGGACCCAGTCCGGCGTACCGCGTGGGGCGTTCTTCTCGAAGAAGTAGGCGGCGCCAGTGCCGTCCGGCCAGCGCTTCCGGGTCAGTGGCCGGTCCGAGAGGTGTGGCAGCACCAGAGGCGCTATCTGCAGGTAGTAGTCGATCACCTCGGCCTTGGTGAAGCCTGTCTTGGGATAGAGCACCTTGCCGAGGTTGGTGAGCTTGAGGGTCTGCCCATCCACCTCAGTGATCAACTGCTGCGATCCGGCTGCCATAGGCCTAGTCTTGCTTAGTGGAAAGCTACGGGCCGGTAACCGACGCTTCGGTGTCGTTGGGTGTTCAGGAATGGCCGTCACGCACAGTGCCGGTCGCAGGCGTGGATCTTCATGTCCGGGACGTGCCGGGAGCATCTAAGGATTCCCCGCCGGCCTTGTTCATTCATGGACTCGGCGGCTCGTCGCTGAACTGGTCAGCTCTCGGGCTGCTGCTGAACGACACAGTGCGCGGCGTGGCGCCGGACTTGCCCGGGTTCGGGCATACGCCACCTCTTCTGGGTGCGACCGGGATCAGCGAGCAGGCGGACGTACTGATCCAACTGATGGACCGGGAGTTCGATCAACCCATCCACGTGTTCGGGAACTCCATGGGCGGGGCGGTGGCTGTAGTGATGGCTGCACGACGTCCAGAACAGGTGGCGTCCCTCACCTTGGTTTCGCCGGCCCTGCCCGATCCACGAGCATCGAGGACTGCTCTCTGGTTCGCCGCGCTCTCAACACCCCGGCTAGGCAAGGCCGTACTGCGTCGTAGTGCTCAGGTGCCGTTCGAGCGGCGTCTCAAGATCTCGCTGTCGATGATCTTCGGCGACCACCGTGCTCTGCCGCCGGAGGTGGTCGCTGCGTACGAGGCGGAACTTCGGCGGCGGGACACTCAGTCGTGGGGCCCGGAGGCCACTCTGGCCGGCGCCCGCAGCATTCTGCTCTCGCAGCTGGCACCGCCACGGCGTTCGCTCTGGGCCGACGTGGCGAAGGTCCGCTGCCCGACCCTGCTCGTGTACGGCGGCCGCGACCGGCTGATCGACGCGCGGGTCCGGAACCGGGCCCAGCAAGCTTTCGCAGACGCCCGGCTGCTGTACCTTCCCACGTCCGGGCACGTTGCGCAGATGGAACACCCGGCTGAGGTCGAGCGGGCATTCCGCCAGCTCATTCGCTGACCAGTACAACTTTTCACCCGCACAGGGAGTCGTACGACTTGTAGCGCCACGAGGCACAAGTCGTTCGACGAAAGGTCCACTGTGCGGGTATACGGGAAGCTGTGGCTGGTCATGCTGCTCGGAGCGGCGCTGCTCGGCCTGACTGGTCAGGCCCAGGCCACGCCCACTCCCCAACCAGTTGCGCGAGGCAATGGCTGGAGGGTGGATCCGGTAGCCGGTGGGTACCGGGTGACGCTGAAGCTTGCGGATCCGGTGCCGTTGCGGAGCGCGCTGCCGCTGCTGGCGATCGACGGGAAGCCTGCCGGAGTGGCCGAGCAGTCGGTCGACCGGCGCACGCTGACGTTGGTCAGCCAGGACCCGACGGTGCTCGGCGCGAGAGACGTCAAGCTGGTCTGGTCGACCGATACCCCGAACACCTCGAAGGCGTCAGGCACTGCCGCCCCGGGCACCGACGCGGACTGGCTCAAGGCACCACGCGGCCCGCTTCTCGGAGTGGACCCGGGTGCCGCAGGCAAGTACAAGGTGGACACCACGGAGTACGACCTAGGTGACCAGGCGATCTATCTGCCCGACCTGAAGGAGCGTTCCGAGCTGCGCGGCAAGGTCTACTCGCCGCGTGGCGCGGTCGGCGCCCGGCCCCTGGTGATCTTCCTGCACGGCCGGCACGAGTACTGCTACGGCGAACTGCCTGGCAAAACAGAACCGACCAAACCGTGGCCGTGCCCGAGCGGCATGAAGCCATTGCCGAGCTACCGCGGCTACGACGCCCCGGCCACGGTACTGGCCAGTCACGGCTACCAGGTCGTGTCGATCAGCGCCGACGCGATCAACGCGTACGACGGCGGAGTGTACGACGCTGGGGCGATGGCCCGGGCTGAGCTTGTGCTGGCCCACCTCGATCTGTGGAAGCGCTGGTCCACCACCGGCGGCGGGCCGTTCGGCCGCGAGTTCGTCGGCAAGGTGGACCTGCGCAATGTCGGCCTGATGGGCCACTCGCGTGGCGGCGAAGGCGTTGCCCGCGCCGCGGTGCTGAACTCCCAGCGCGGCGGTAAGTACGGCATCCGCGCGGTGTTGCCGTTGGCACCGACCGACTTCGCCCGGTTCACCGTGCCCGGGGTCGCGATGAGCGTGCTGCTGCCGTACTGCGACGGTGACGTGTCCGATCTGCAGGGCCAGAAGTTCTACGACGACACGCGGTACGCCGTGAGCGGCGACCGGGCCACCCGGTCGACTGTGCTGGTGATGGGGGCCAACCACAACTTTTTCAACACCGAGTGGACGCCGGGTCAGTCGGTTGCCGACTCGTTCGATGACTGGGGCGGCGATGAGTTGGCGTCGCCGTGTGGGGCGAAGAACGCGGCTCGGTTGACAGCGAAGGAGCAGCAGGCCGTCGGTGCGGCGTACGTGACCGGCTTCTTCCGGCTCCAGCTGGGCGGCGAGAAGTCCCTGCTGCCGCTGTTCGACGGGTCGAACAGCCGGGCCCTTTCGGCCGGGCGGGCCGTCGTACGGGTGGTGTCTCAGGCACCGGCCAGCCAGCGTCGGGATCTGGCGCGGTTCGACCGAGCCTTGCCGAAGGGGGCGGTGACTGGCGCCGCCACGGCGCAGGTCTGTGCCGGGGTCGAGGTGCCTCCTTCCTCGGCCGCCACCTTCGCCAGCACCGCCACCCGGCTGAACCAGACCGTGCCGACCTGTGCGACGTCGGACGACTCGAGTGGGCTGCCGCATTGGGTGCAGGCGGCTTTCGCCCAGACGGCGCCGACGACTGCTGTCACCAAGCTGCGATGGACCGGCAAGTCGGGCGTGGTGAGGGTGAACCTGGCGCCGAGACAGCGGGACGTGCACGAGTTCTCCGCGCTCACTTTCCGTGCCTCTCCAGATCCGGCCGCGGCTGCCCGGACGGACCTCACCGTACGAGTGGTGGACGGGCACGGCAGAGCGGTCGCCGTACCGGTGTCGTCGCTCGGGGACGCGTTGGTGCGGCTGCCCGGCTCGAACTCGTCGGGGTTGCCGAAGACGCTGCTGCGGACAGTCCGGATCCCGATCGCGTCGCTACGCAAGCTCGATCTGCGGGACATCCGCGCGGTGGAGTTGCGGACCGACCGGGTTGCGAGCGGATCCGTCTTCCTCTCCGACCTCTCGTTCGCGGAGTCGGGCGTCGGCAGGTCTGCGCCGGTCTGGTTGCCGAGTGTGTCGGCGTCGAGCGTCAAGGTGACGGAGGGCAACTCGGGCACCCGGAACCTCGACTTCTGGGTGACGATGTCGCGACCCAGCGCGTTCCCGGTCACGGTCTACGCCGAGACCATCGGCGACCTCGGCTCCGGTGACGTGCTCGGTCAGGTGCACCGGAGCCTGGTTTTCGCCCCCGGCCGGACCCGGATCAACGTCAAGTTGCCGCTCAAGGCGAACACCCGCGACGGGTACGACTTGGCGTTCTCCTTGCTGCTCTCGGTGCCGCATCAGGCGATCGTCGGCGATTCGTTCGGCGACGGGCTGGTGCTGGACGACGACCCGACGCCGACTCTGACGGTCGGCAATGCGGTAGCAGTCGAGGGAACGAAGGTGCTCAAGTTCCCGGTCAAGCTGTCCGCTGCCAGCGACAAGTGGGTCGGTGTCAGCGGCCAACTGCACAGCGGGACAGCGAAGTTGGGCACGGACTTCTTGAGCGAGGTGGACGACGGCCAGCCGCCGTTCGAGCTCGACGCCTTCGGCTACCCCGACCCCGGACAGGCCACGGGCTGGATCACCGTGAACCTGGTGAACGACAAGGTGAAAGAGCCGACGGAGAAGTTCACCGTCAAGCTCGGTCCGGTCCAAGATGCTGTCCTGACCGGGCCGACCACGGTCACCGGAACCATCACCGACGACGACTGACAGAGTCATCCCGGGATGCCGGTGACGAGACCGGCGTCCGGGATGCGGACTCTGCCGACCGGCCTTGGAACGGTGCGGGAACATGGACAAGGGATTTGTGGTTGAACCTTGCGATCCCGCAAGTTTTCCCGCGTACGACGAGGAGCCGAGACGTGTCATTGCCCCCACTGGTAGAGCCGGCTGACGAGCTGACCATTGACGAGGTCCGCCGCTACTCGCGTCACCTGATCATCCCTGAGGTCGGGATGGTCGGCCAGAAGCGGCTGAAGAATGCCAAGGTGCTGGTGATCGGCGCCGGTGGCCTCGGCAGCCCCGCACTGCTCTACCTGGCCGCGGCCGGCGTCGGTACGCTCGGCGTCGTCGAGTTCGACACCGTCGACGAGTCGAACCTCCAGCGCCAGATCATCCACGGCCAATCCGACATCGGTAAGTCCAAGGCGCAGTCGGCCAAGGAGTCGATCCTCGAGACCAACCCGAACACCAACGTCGTACTGCACGAGGTCCGCCTCGACAACGACAACGTGTTCGAGATCTTCGAGCAGTACGACCTGATCGTCGACGGTACCGACAACTTCGCCACCCGGTATCTGGTGAACGACGCCGCGGTGTTGCTCGGCAAGCCATACGTGTGGGGCTCGATTTTCCGCTTCGACGGCCAGATCAGCGTGTTCTGGGCCGAACACGGCCCTTGTTACCGCTGCCTCTACCCGGAGCCGCCGCCACCGGGCATGGTCCCGTCCTGCGCCGAGGGCGGCGTACTGGGTGTGCTGTGCGCGTCGATCGGCGCGGCTCAGGTCACTGAAGCGATCAAGCTGCTCACCGGTATCGGCGACCCGTCGCTGGGTCGGCTGAACATCTACGAGGCGCTCGACCTCAACTGGCGTGCGCTGAAGGTCCGCAAGGACCCGAACTGCGCCATCTGCGGCGAGAACCCGACCGTCACCGAGCTGATCGACTACGAGGACTTCTGCGGCGCGATCACCGAGGAGGCGGCCGACGCGGCCGTCGGTTCCACCATCTCGGTGAAGCAGCTGAACGACTGGATCAAGCTGAAGGACAACGGCGAGAAGGACTTCATGCTGATCGACGTCCGCGAGCCGAACGAGTACGAGATCAACCGGATCCCGGGCTCGGTGCTGATCCCCAAGGCCGACTTCCAGACCGGAGTGGCGCTGGAGAAGCTGCCGCAGGACAAGCAGTTGGTCTTCCACTGCAAGTCCGGCGTCCGGTCGGCCGAGGTGCTCGCGATCGCCAAGGGCGCGGGCTTCTCCGACGCCGTGCACGTCGGCGGTGGCGTGGTGGCCTGGGTCGACCAGATCGACCCGTCGCAGCCTTCTTACTGAGCTGAACCGCTTACTGAGCAAACTCGCGGCGTACTGGATTTCCCGGTACGCCGCGAGTTTGCGTAAACCTGTTGCCACCCATGCCTACGATCCTCGGCATGGACTTCGATTCCTTTACCATCGCGCTACTGATCCTGCGCCCGGACGCGCCCCAGCTCGACGAGTTGGCTTCCGCAGCCTTGCAGGATGCGCACATGGTCCATCTCGCAGAGCTTCACGAAGCTGGACATCTGTTGGCCGCAGGTCCACTTCTCGATCCGGGTGAACCCTTCCGGGGTCTGTCGATCCTCAACGTGGACGTCGATCGGGCGCGGCAACTGACGGAAGCGGATCCGGCTGTCCAAGCCGGACGGTTCTCCGTGACGCTCCTGCCATGGATGGTGCCCGCTGGAGCCATGGCCTTCTCCCCCGCACACTTCCCGCGCTCGATGGCGGAGGCGCAGGGGTCTTGATCAGAACGGCATTCGGGTGGTTTCGACGCACCCGGCACCGGCGGGATCGCCGTCGAGTAGCTTGACCACCGGATGGTCGTCGCGGCCGGAGATCGTGCGCATCCAGGAGACCGCGTCGACCTGCACGGTCGCGACGGGTTCACCGTTGCCACGTTCCACCTGCGGGCCCAGTCAGCACCACGGTGGTCGGCGGACCGGTCCAGACCTCACCCACTTCGAGGTCCAGCAACACCTGCGCGACGAGTTCCACGCCGTACTGGCCGGGGTCGAACGTGCGTCCCAGCGCTTGGCAGACGTCGTCCCTGTGCATCCACAGGTCGCGGGGGAGCAGCACGTCCTGGATGTAGCCCAGGCTCAGCCGCTGGAACGCGGGGATCGGGATGCTGTCCACCTTCACCTTGAAACCGCGGATCAGAGCGGGCAGACGCAGCATCGTCCGGTTCGCCTTCTTCCAGAGCCGGTCGAAGTCGGCGATCAGCTCGGCGGGCGGCGTACCCCGGTGCTCGTCGGCGTCAGGGTAGCGGCGGAGC
>JAWWOY010001085.1:0-3500 GCA_033851195.1 Kribbellaceae bacterium
CGCCTACGTGAACCTGAGCGCCTGCGGTGCGGCCGACTGGCACACCGCCGCCGACAACCACTCCCCCCTCGCCGACTTCGACGACTCGGTCCTCCCCGACGGAGCCGCCCTGCTCGCCGAACTCGCCGTCCGCCGCCTAGCGCGAGGCTAAGTGGTCGGAACCGGAAGTTCGTCGTGGGTCTGTGGTGTCCAGGTGGGTGCATCGCAAGGCGGAGAAGGAGCCACGATGGTGACCACGAGCAAGGCAAGCAAGCCCAGCTGGGACGGCATCAACGCGCGATCGGTCAACCAGCCACCGGCGAGATTGCCGACCGTGGCGCCGACGCCGTACAGCAGCAGGATCGCCACCGAGTCCGCAGCGAAGCCGGTTACGTCGGTCAGCAGTGGCGCGAAGTAGGTAAACGCGGCGAGTAGGCCGGCGTTCGCGACCTGCACGTCGCGGCTGCGGAACACGTTGAATTCGGCGAGAGCCGAGGTGCTTGCGACGGCCTGACCGCCTGGGACCAACCGCCATACCAGGAGCAGGCCGAGCGTGCAGCAGCTGGCGATGGCGACGAAGGTGGACCGTACCCAGTTCTATATCGCCCAGTCAAAAATCCGGCCCAGACACACCACTAGCAGCCGAGGCCGGCGTCGCGGCGCGGACTATTGCCTCGGCGCGGTCGGCGACGTGAAGCTTGGCAACGATTGTCTGTCGCGGATCCGGCAGCCCCAGTGTCACGCCTTGCATACGCGATCTAAATTGGGGTATCGACTCCTGAATTCGTGTTACGGTGACGTATGCGCGGAGAGACTGATTCGCCCGCCCGCCCGGCGCGCGTGTTCACGGCGAAAGGGTTGGCAACGCGGGCCCGCATCGTCGCCGCGGCCGCCGATCTCGTCTTCGAGCACGGCGTCGCCGCCACGTCCCTGGAGGACGTCCAGAACAAGGCCGGCGTGTCGGGCTCGCAGATGTATCACTACTTCAGCGATAAGCAAGAACTCATACAGGCCGTCGTTGCCCACCAAGCGCAGGGCGTCCGCGACTTGCAGGCGCAGCTAGGCCCCCTCGATAGCCTCGACGCCCTCCGCGCTTGGGCGGACTACCACGTCGATCTGCAGCGACAGCGCCACTGCATAGGCGGCTGCGAGCTGGGCTCACTGGTCGCCCAACTCGCCGAAGCTGATCCCCAGGCCCGATCAGTCCTCAGCGCCAGTTTCATTTCCCTGGAGCGATCCCTGATTGACGGCCTCCGTGCCATGCACAACCGAGGCGAGCTCCAGCCACACGCCGACCCCGAACAACTCGGTACCGCACTGCTCGCGGCCCTCGAAGGAGGTCTGCTCCTCGCTCAGAGCCAACGGAGCGTCGCACCGCTGAGAATGGCCCTCGACACCGTCATCGACTACGTGCGCTGCCTCACCCCAACCAGCACCCCGGCGGCCAAGACGGCCCGAAAGACACGCTGACACGTCGCGGTAGCCGGGTGCGTGCAGCGGGCTCATCGGACCCTGGAGAGGGGGCTTGACTGGCTGGTACCCGGGGCCGAATCCATCACATGCAGCGCGCTGCCGGCGTGAGTTGGCTACGGCCTGGCCACATCAGATGGATTCCCGACGGAAGGTGTCGCCGAACATGGGCAGCCCGCTCACGGACGCCTCGCGTGAGACTTCATCTTCGACGACGTCCCAGTGCTCGACGAGCGCGCCCTCGCACACCCGCACGGTGTCCACCACGATCCACGGTGCTGGCTGGCCGTGGCCCGAGAAACGGCCCCGTAGCATGACCATGTCGCCCTCGGCCATGATGAGCTCGGTTTCGTGGCGCAACGTGCCGGGCAGGGCCTTGACCAGGTTGAACAGGCCGTCTCGACCGGGTGGGATATGCGCACTGTGCTGGATATAGTGCGGCGACCAATATGTTTCGGCGCGCGCGTAGTCGCGTCGGTTGAACAGAGTGTCGAACGCTTCAAGGACAAGCTGTTTGTTCTGTTCGGGCGTGGCCATGGTGGGCTCCGGTCAGGGTGATCGCCGAGGGGTGGTCGATGTCGGTTGTCGGTGGAACCCTCAGGGCGTCGGGTTCGCGGGTTCGAGGAGCAGGATCGGGATTTCCCGTCCTGCTTTAGCGCGGTATTCCGGGAAGTGTGGCCACCGCGATTCGGCCAGTTCCCAGGTTTCCGCCGAGCACCTGGGCCCCGTCTTGTAGGCGCACGTCGGGGTGGGTGATCAAGTTGTGGCACCAGGCAGGATTGGGGTATGCAACCCACCTTATCTCCAGATAATGGGTTGTCAACCCCAGTCAGCATCGCCGCGGAAGGATCTGGTCGGCGACGGCGACGGCCTCGTCACGCCGAGCTCCGCCAGATCGAAGCGGCGAGCAGGTCGCACGCTACGTCGTCGATATCGCCGGCAGGGCACCCAACCTGACGATCCTGGAGCGTACGGTCAACGGTCAGCCCGGCCTGGTGGACCAGCAAGACGGCGTCACCGTGACGGTGTTCGCGTTCGACGTCGCAGGCGACTGGACCAGAAACACCACTAGGCAGGACGGAACCCCGAGACGCTCCGGCCTTGGACGACGGGCTGACACGCGTCCTCCGTACCATCGGGTCCGCTGCCGATGCCTGGAGGCAACAACATGTCCGACCCCGAAATCCGCCTGACCGACGTCGGCGACGCCGATGCCATCGCCGCGCACCGCGTCCGCGACGCTGACGCCTTCGCCCGGCAGGAGCAGTCTCGGCCGGCCGACTTCTACACCGCGGACAGGCAGCGCGAGCGGATCGGGCAGTTGCTCGACGACCATCGCAACGGCGACCGGTGGCCCGGCGTCGTCCTCGCCGACGGCGCCGTGATCGGCCAGGTGACGAAGAGCACGATCCTCGGTGAGCCCTTCCGGTATGGGTTCCTCGGCTACTCGATCGCCACGACGCACCAGGGATAGGGCCACGCCATTCGCGCCGTAGGCCTGACGCTGCGGGTGATGGCCGATGAGCTCAAGCTGCACCGAGCCGAGGCGCACACGCAGATCGACAACCTGCCATCGCACAGCATGCTCCGCAAGAACGGGTTCACCTCGTACGGCATCGCTCTCGCGCGCATCTTCATCGAAGGCGACTGGCGCACCTGCGGGTGGGAGCTGCGGAGGACCAACGTGACCAGAGTGATCGATCCTGACCAGCCGCTGCCGATCTATGTCCAGCTCAAGACCCTGCAGCGGCGTACAAGGGCCAACCTGGACGGGGGAAGCGAGAAGGGGGCGCCACCGGCTTCGGCGGCGCCCCCTTCTCGGCAGAGGTCAGGCCGGAGCCGTGACGCCTTCTTCCTCGTCGACGTCGGTCAGGGCGCCGCTGAACTGGGCGTTGTAGAGGCGCGAGTAGGCGCCGTCCACAGTGAGCAGTTCGTGGTGGTTGCCCTGCTCCACGATCGAGCCGTTCTCCATCACCAGGATCAGGTCGGCGTCGCGGATGGTGGACAGCCGGTGCGCGATCACGAAGCTGGTCCGGTCCGTCCGCAGCGCG
>JAWWOY010000852.1:0-6659 GCA_033851195.1 Kribbellaceae bacterium
TCTGCTTGGATCGACGGTATGAACGAGACCGGCGAGATCCGAGCCCGGCGGATGTGGCGAGCGCTCGAGCCGTACCACGCGATCAGTTACTTCGCGCCCGAGACGCGACAGGCTACGAACGCTCTAGGCCTGCGCGGCGGTTGGATGAGCTACTTCGGCTGTCGGGCTGCTCCACTGGGCGCTGTCGGACCAGAACTGGTTGCGGCCGTGTTCTACAGCTTCCACCCGGACATGGTTGCTCGTGCGCTCCCCGACGCCTGGGGCTACGCCTCCCCTGCTCAGTTGCTCACCGCTCGCCTGGAGGCCGTCGACCACGCCGTACGACGCCTGTTTCCGGACGCCCCAGCCAGTACGTCGGTACGTCGTACAGCCGAGCTGGCTCGTCAGGCAGCAGAGCGTGCACCGGTAGCAGGCCGGCCGCTAGCCGCAGCGAACGCTGCACTGGATTGGCCGGACGAGCCACACCTGGTCCTCTGGCAGGCAACCACGATCCTGCGCGAGTCCCGCGGCGACGGGCATGTCGCTGCATTGGTCGAGGCGGACCTGACGCCCTGCCAGGCCTGTTTGACGATCTCGGCCGCCAGTGGTCCGTCCAAGGAGGTCTTCCAACTCAATCGCCGGTGGAGCGACGCCGACTGGGCGGAGGCCGGGGAACAGCTCAGGGCGCGGGGCCTGCTCGCCGCCGACGGCGTACTGACCGAGGCCGGGCGGGCGGCACGGCAGCAGGTCGAGGACAACACCGACCGCCTGGCCGAGCAGACCTGGGCCTCGCTCGGGGATGATGCGACGGCCGAACTGGAGCGCCTGGTCCGTCCGATCAGCGGCGCGATCATGGCTGCGGGCCTAGTACCTCCCGACAACCCGATGGCAATGCGCTGGGAGCCGGACGAGCTGCCCTAGTGTCCCGGGGTGAGGGCCACTAACGGCGCGCCTTGGAGCCGCGGACGGTGACGTAGAGCAGGGAAACCCCAGCCGCGGCCACGATCGGACCGACGATCGCCCAGAAGCTGCTGCCTGTCATAGAGCTGCCGCCGACATAGCCTAGCCCCTGCAGGGCCCACACCACGCCGGCGACGGTAAGCAATACACCCAGCGCGATCAGTACGACCTTCTTCATCGCGGGTTGTCCCTTTCAGAGGTCCGGGCTCAAGCCTACTCGGCGTCGACTTGGTCGGAGACCAGTGCGATCGCCTTGGCCAGGTCCTCGCCGGATGGCGCCTGGTCCGGTCGGACAACCAGAGCGCGACGACCCGCTCCCGCCACCAGCGCACACGTAAGTCCGGTTTTCGCGTCGGGTAGGCGTTTGCTTGAGGGGTTCTGTATGCGTAGCCGTTCGTCGAGAAGGACTACGGTCCGCCCAGACGAGTTGATCTCAGTGACGCAGGCCGGCTGCGGCGGCGGACAGTACCGCCGCGGTCAGTGCGTCGAGCACCGCGGAGTCCAGCTTCCAGTGCTGCCAGTACAGCGGTACGTCGACGTACTTGCCCTCGGCAACTTCGATGAGCCGTCCAGCGGCGAGATCGTCCTCGATCTTGTCCTCCTCGACCATTCCCCAGCCGAGACCGAGCCGGACCGCCTGGATGAACGGCCCGGGCGACGGGATCCAGTGCGTCGGGGGGTCGAGGCGGCGCCGGGTGACCTTCCGCAGCAGGCGATGCTGGAGCATGTCCTTGCGGTTGAAGACCATCATCGGTGCGACCGACAGCGCCTCGGCCAGCGGCCGGTCCGCCAACCAGCGCTCGGCGTACTCCGGTGTCGCTATCGAGAGGTACCGCATTCTCCCCAGTGGTTGCACCCGGCAACCTTGCACCGCCTGCGGATCCGCTGTCACGGCCGCCAGCACAGACCCGTCGCGGAGCAGTTCGGCCGAGTGATCCTGGTCCTCCTGGTGCAAGTCGAAGTACACCGCCAGCTCCGGTGGCAGAGCGAACAGCGCCGGCAGGAACCAACCGTTCAACGAGTCGGCGTTCACCGCCAGCGGCAGCCGGAGGCCCTCGGCCGCACCGTTGACGGCTGCGAGCGTCTCCGTCTCCAGCAACGACACCTGCCTCGCAAGCCGCAGGAGCGCCTCACCGGCCTCGGTGCTCCGGCACGGCTTGGCCCGGCGTACGAGCACCTGACCCAGCCGGCTCTCCAACGCCTTGATCCGCTGACTGACCGCTGACGGCGTCAACTGCAGCCGTCGTGCGGCGGCGTCGAAGCTCCCCTCGTCGATGACCGCGGCGAAGGTGGCGAGCTGAGCCGAGTCGAGCTGCATGATTAAGCAAGGCTAATGCACCTGAAGAATCTTTAGCTGGGCCAGTACCCAGATTCGCCCTACGGTCAAGGTGTGCCCCTCCTCGCCGGCTTTGTCACGTCGCTGTCCCTGATCGTCGCGATCGGGGCCCAGAACGCGTTCGTGTTGCGCCAGGGGCTGCGCCGCGAGCACGTCCTCCCGGTCGTCCTCACCTGCGCGCTGTCCGATGCGCTGCTGATCTCCGGTGGAATCGCCGGCCTCGGCGCGCTGCTGACCAGCAGCCCGCTCGCCCTGACCATCGCCAAGTACGGCGGCGCCGCCTTCCTGCTCGGGTACGCCGTCGTCGCCGCGCGCCGCGCGATCCGTCCCGGCGCGATGAGCCCGGCCGATCATGCCCCGGCCGCGCTGCGCAGCGTCGTACTGACCTGCCTGGGGTTCACGTACCTCAACCCGCACGTGTATTTGGACACCGTGGTGCTTCTTGGTGCCCTCGCCAACCAACGCGGCACCGACGGCCGCTGGCTCTACGGCGCCGGCGCGGTGGCCGCCAGCTTCGGCTGGTTCTTCGCCCTCGGATTCCTGGCTCGCCGGCTCGGCCCGATCTTCGCCCGCCCCCGCGCCTGGCAGTTCCTCGACGGCTCCATCGCCCTCATCATGACCACCCTCGCCCTCTGGATGCTCGCCGCCTGACGGAGTCCGGGTAGCTGCTGCCAACGTGGCCAGCTCCTCTGCCTGCCAAGGCACGGGCTGGTTTTCTGGTCCAGGCGGGAGCGAATGTGGACATCACGGTGTTGTGTGATGCCGTCGCCGTGTTTCCGGAGCCGGTTGAGGGTGCGATGCCGGGCTGGTCGGCGGAACACCAGCGGTGGACCGTTGAGCACGTGCCGGGGAACGTGGACTCGATTTAGTTGGCCGCCGACGCGGCGCTCAGCGCCGGGTAGTCCTGCAGGTCAATGTCGTTGGCGGCGTTGCCCGCGTACTTCATCATCAAATTGAACATCCAGGAACTCAGGAACCAGTTGCGCGCCTTGATGCCGAGCGCGGTCTTCGGGGCGAGGAACCGGCCGGCATTGCTGTTGCCCGCGATCTTGGCGTAGCGCTTCATGATCTCGTCGTAGCGGCCGAAGGCCACCGCGTGACCGCCGTCGGCGATGGCGAGTTCGCCTGCGATGACGTACGCGCCGACCACGGCGAGCCCGGTCCCGAAGCCGCCCAACGTGTTTCCGTAGGCCGAGTCGCCGACCAGCGCCACCCGCCCCTTGGTGTAGGTACCGTTCATCCGCACCTGGCTGATCGAGTCAAGGTAGAAGTCGTCGAAGTCGGCCATCTCCTCGAGCATGCGGGGCACATCCCACTTCACGTCGGCGTAGACCTCTTCGATGATGCGTCGCTGGGCGGCGGTGTCGTCGCGGGAGTAGTCGAGCTCGGCTGAGGCGAACATGTATAGCTGCTGCGCCTTCGAGCCGCCGCTGATCGCCAGCTTGCCCGGGGTGTTGTGGCCGTGGGCGATCAGGCGCTCGCGCGGACCGGTCGCCTCCTTGCTCCACGGGCCGGCGCCAGCGACGCAGTAGTAGTGGCCCAGGTACTTCACGAAGTCCCGCTCCGGTCCGAAGGCGAGCTTCCGCACGCGGGAGTGGATGCCATCGGCACCGAAGACGAGATCGAAGGTGCGGGCCGGGCTGCGCTCGAACTCGACGTCAATACCATCCGCGGTTTCGGTGAGCCCGCTGATCGAATCGCCGAACAGATACTCGCAGTGCTTGGCAGTGCGCTGGTACATGATGTCGGCCAGGTCGCCGCGCAGAATCTCCACGTCGCCGCCGGTGAAGTCGCCAGACATGACGGCCAGTTGCTTGCCGTTCTCGTCGACGAGCACTGTGTCGGTGGTGCCGGTCTGCCGCTCCCTGATCTCCTCGAGGATGCCCATCCGCTCAAGCACCGCGAAGTGGGTGCGGCCCTTGAAGTCAATGGCTTGGCCGCCGGGGCGGACCGCCGGTGCGCGCTCCACCACGGTGACATCGAAGCCGTAGCGGTGCAGCCAGTACGCCAGGGCGGGGCCCGCGATGCTGGCGCCGGAGATGAGGACGGTCTTGGTGCGCATGATGGCTCCTTGAGGTCTGTATCTGTGTCCGTTAGATTCTGTTTCCGCCGGACGCAAATTAGAGTATGGTAGACACAGTTCTAGGTCAACCCGCTTCCAGAGAGGACCTGGTCATGCCCACACCGACCACCGTCGGACTGCTCTGGGGCACCCAGCAGCGGCCCAAGCGCGGCCCGAAGCCCGCGTTGTCCCTGGAGCGGATCGTCGCCGAAGCCATTGCCTTGGTCGATGCCGAAGGGCTGGGGAACCTCTCGATGCAGCGGCTGGCCGAGCGCCTCGGTTTCACCAAGATGTCGCTGTACCGCTATGTCCCGGGCAAGGCCGAGCTCACCGCGCTGATGCTGGACGTCGGCCTGGGTACGCCGCCGGATACGTCTGCGGCACAGGGCGATTCGACCGAGGAACGCTGGCGAACGGGGCTGCGCCGGTGGGCCGAGACGATTTTCGAGCGCTACAGCGCGCATCCCTGGGCGATCGAACTCACGACCGGTCTACGCCCCATCGGGCCCAACGAGATGGGATGGATGGAGGCCGCGCTCGTCGCGCTCACCACCACTGGGCTGACCGGTTCCGAACGGCTCGACACCATCGTCCTGCTCAACGGTCATGTCCGCAGCCTGGTCCAGCAGATCTCGTCGACGGGCGGCAGTGACTCGGCCGGCCAGTTCAGTGCTCAGTTCGCCGAGATGATGACCGCGGCGGGCGATCGCTACCCCGCCGTGGTCGCCGCCTTCGCTGAGGAGGCGTCCGCGTCCGAGCAACTGCCTGACGCCGGCAGGCCCGACGATGCCCTCAAGTTCGGCATCGAGCGCATTCTCGACGGTCTGGCTGTCCTCATCGCCCGCCGAGCCTGACTCGCTTGCACCGGACACGTCTGTCCGACACTCGCGCCGGGCGGAGACACCTGACAGAGTGAACAGATGCTGAATCAGGTGGCCGAAGGCGTCTGGGTCCGGCAGAGCGAGTGGGTCTGGAGCAATGCCATCGTGGTGCGCGGGGAAGGTGGGTTGATCCTGGTCGATCCCGGCATCGATGGTTCCGATCTGGACCAGCTTGCCGATGACGTGGACCGGCTCGGCATTCCGGTGGTCGCCGGGTTCTCCACCCATCCCCACTGGGACCACCTGCTCTGGCATCCCCGATTCGGCGACGTGCCGCGCTACGCCACCCCCGCCGGCGCCCAGGCTGCCAGTGAAGCCCGAGAGCGGGCGCAGACGATGGCGGCGGAGAGCGCGTCGGGCATCCCTCTCGGGCTGATCGGGCTCCTCTCCCCGCTGCCCGCGGACGGCAGACCCGTGCCGGGCGAGATCGTCGAGCATCAGGCGCATGCCGTCGGCCACGCCGCGGTCCTCCTCGCGGACCGTGGCGTCCTGCTCGCCGGCGACATGCTCTCCGACGTCCTGATCCCGCTCCTCGACCCTCGCCGCCCCGATCAGGTGGGCGCCTACGAGACGGCACTCGACCGGCTCGGTGAGGCCGCCAGGCACGTCGATGTCCTGGTCCCCGGCCACGGGGCCGTTGCCGAGGGTCCCGAGGTGGCGGCCCGCCTTGCCGCCGATCATGCCTACATCGACTCGCTGCGGCGAGGAGCGGAACCGGTCGACGCGCGTCTGGGTCAAGACTGGCTCTCCGGCCCCCACCAGTCGAACCTGGAGCTGGCCCGACACTCATCCGGATGAACTTCGGCGTCTTCGCGCTCATGGTCGCCACCCGGTGAGCCTCCGATCGGCGGCGACGAAGGCACCCTCTACTGACGACCCCTCATCGGCATGACCGCAGTGCATCGCGGCAGATGAGTACGGTTGGGCTACTCGTAGCCGATGGCACGGCGGATGATCTCCGCGAACAGGGGATACATGGCGCCTGCGCGGGGGCCGAGCGGCGGAGGTCCCGTGAAAACTTTTGCCGAAAGCCTGTCGTATCCACCGGACGCCGTTCGTAGCGTAGGTGGAGGCGGACAGCGGGTCCGCTCGAGCCGAAGGAGCAGACATGCCCGAGTACCTCATCTACTTCAACCAACAGTGGGTGGGTGACCACCCCGAGGAGTGGTTCGGCGGGCGCGGGCCACTCGCCATGGCGGTCGTGGACGAGATGAAGGCTGCCGGCGCTTACGTCTTCGCCGGGGGGCTGGAGGAGGAGGAGGACGGCCCGGTCTACAGCGCCGACCCCACCAGTGGCGACATGTTGATCACCGACGGACCATACATCGAGACCAAGGAGTTTCTGGGCGGGTTCGCTCTGGTGAACGTGGCCGATGACGAGGCCGCCAAGATGTGGGCGGGCAAGGTCGCGGAGGCATGCGGTTGGCCGCATGAGGTTCGC
>JAWWOY010001099.1:0-8380 GCA_033851195.1 Kribbellaceae bacterium
AGCCCGGCGGCCCGGCGGGCGCAGCGCCCGCGTCGGCGCGGAGGTGCACCAGGCCGTCACCGACCTGATCAGCGAGCGCGGCTACGGCAACTTCACCGTCGGCGAGGTCGCAGCCCGCGCGGGCGTAGCCGACAGCAGCATCTACCGCCGGTGGGGCAGCCTGGAAACCCTGCTCGCCGACGTGGCGCTCACCCGCCTCAACGCGCAGTCGCCGATGCCCGACACCGGGAGCCTGGCCGGCGACCTGCGCACTTACGCGGCCAACGTGGCCCGCGAGATCACCGGACCCGACGGTCTGGCGTTGCTGCGCCTGGCCGTCGCCCTGTCCAGCAACGGCCACCAGGGCCTGCAGGCGAGTGACGACCTCCTCGCCGAACGCACCCGGCAACTGCAGTCCATGCTCGATCGCGCCCGCGAACGCGGCGAGCACGCACCTGACGCGTTCGGCGTGCTGGACCACATCCTGGCCCCGATGTATATCCGCGTCTTGTTCGGCAGGGACCCGCTCACCCCGGACTACGTCGACGGGCTGGTCGACCGATTGCTGTGACCTCAACCCGGTCCCCGGGATGCTGCGCGATCCTGTCGGACAGCACCTGCACAGTCTGACCGACGTACAGCCAATGGTCCCCGCCAGGGATGGCGTAGACGTTGTGTGCCCGCCAGTCGCGGCGGTCCTGGGCTAGGTCACCGACGCCGTGGTCCACGGCAATCTCACGACCGCTTCATCGCCTGACCCTTGCTGGGCCAGGCTGGAGGGCCAAGTGTTGGCTCGATGTCCTTGCCGGGAGAGCAACCACACATAGGCCAGTTTCGAAAACCGTTTGGGCGCCCGGACCGCGGACCCCCATGATGAGGTGGCAGCAGTCCGGCATCCCCGGACAGACCCGGTGCGCTGCTGAGCAACAGGAACAGTAGGTCCCAGTCAGATGAGTAGTACCTCGTCGCGTCCCGACGGACGAACAGAGCCCCCTGAGGTTCTGGCGGTCCGGAGCGCCACCCGCGACCTCCGCCTTCACCTCGACTCACTGCCCATCGAGTACAGCCTCGCTGTTCCCGCCGAGCAGTTCCTCGCTGGCACGGCCTTCATGCTTGCGCGACAGCGGTACGCCGGCGCGGAATCGATGATCGGGTCAGGCTTCGGCGGGACGGTGATCGGGACCCTCGCGCGCAGCTTGTTCGGCGAGGGACTGCGGTGGCTCTGGATCGGCGACGCGCCGGAACGGCGCCGCAACATCTTGGGCGACCTCATCGAGGAACGCCACCGGATCTGCACTACCTTCGAGGAAACCGATGTCAGTGCCCCCAACCTGGCTCGCTGGCTCATGCCGATCCCCAACGTGGCGGACCTCGCTGGTCAGTCCCACACCTGGATTGATGCTGAGCCGATCCCCGCTGAGGAAGATCTCCTTCGCGACTTCCTGACCGACCAACTCGGTACCTTGCACCACGCCCGCGCCCGCGCCCTGCTCGACATGGCTGGCCTACAGGGCGCCGTGATGATCCTGACGCACTCCGGCCACGGGAACTACCTCGGACTGCAAAGCAGCCTCACGGCCGACGGAGCACCGGCCCATGACCTCCGCCATGACCACGAGGCGCTGTTTATGCAAGTCGCAGCGGCCGGTGTCGTCAGCACACTGCTGGGATCGGCCACCGCCGTACCGGAGGTGTGGCCGGCCGAGGTCGCCCGTGATCTGTTCCTCGACCAAGCGGTGAGGCTCGCGGAGGCTGTGTGCGATGCCGCGGCCAGGGTCCACGGCCTCGATCGGACCCGAAAGGCGCCGGCGCAAGTAGGAAAGCCCCGGAAGGGACGGGCGAGAACGGTGATCCTGCGGCCACTGGCCGCTGTCATCGACGACGAGGTACTGCTTCCCGAAGGCAACTCTGCCGATGGAGTTATAGCAGCTGCCGAGGCGTACTACGAGACTGTGCGCAGCATGGCCTTCGATCCGTGGAAGGGAAACTCGTCGTCTCTGAACCACGTGCTGATGTTCTCGGGCGGAGCGTCCCTCATGGAGACGGTCCTGGCAACCTACGAGCGGCCGGGTAGTGAGGTGATCGCGGTCTGCGCTGCCCGGATGCTGCTCGAGGAGTCAGCCCGCGTCGCCTGGCGGTACGCCGTATCGGCCGGGGAGTTCGAGGCACGGGCCAAGCAGTACTTCGACGAGTTCCGCGCGAGGCGGAAGAAGACCATCGAAACGCTGACAGGAAGCGGAGTCCCGAGAGCTACTGCTGAACGGCTCCTGGCGGCGCCAGATAACGTACGGCGCGGTACCTCTCTGGAGCAGACAGCGAAGAACCGCCAGAGACTCCCGACGACCGGCAGCATGCTCCGGGACCTAGGCGAGCCGTTCCCCGAACCAGGCTGGCTGGAAGTCGCTTATACGCTTCTCAGCCAGATCACCCACAACACGCCGGTTGGGGCCCTTCACATGCTCAGCTATCAACCCGTCTGGGGAACCGGCATCAGTTCCGAGATGCTCGCCTTGACCCTCGACACCGCCTGCCTGAGCAGCGCCCAGCTGATTGGGCGCGGGGCGATGCTACTCACCGACCAGAGCGACGAGGCCAAGGAATACCAGGACCTCTTGCTCAGAGCAGCCGGGGTGGTTCACAACGCCGCTCGGCCAGTGCATTGGCTCGACTAACGGAACTCTCGCGGCTCCTGCAGCGATACACGGATAGGAGGGAACTGGGGGATTGCTGCGAGAAACAACTCGTTGCTCAGCGAGCAGAGACGAGTAGGTAGATAGGTCAGATGCCTTTGAACTCCAGCTCGACCACGACAGCTGCGGCACCGCGAGCAGGAGCCGCGCGAGCCCGCCGAGCCTTGGTCGCCAGCCCTGATCTCGCGACGGTCGTTGGCGCGGTGATCGATGGTCGATCTGGGGGAACGATCTAGGCCAGATCAGGGGGGCGATGCCAGCGCCTGGGAGGCGTTGCGTGCCGCATTCAAGACCCGCGACGCCCTGGGTAGCCGGCCACGAGCGCCCAACCTAGGGCCCCACCAGCCGCCCACACCCACCGCGGAGCACGTGTCGCGCACCAGCCGATCAACCGCCCCAACGCGACAATGCACGACATCAAATCAACCCAGATGAACGGTTCAAGCACCGCTCGCCAACACCAGATCCCTTCCAGGCCCGTTCGGGATCCGTTGGGATGGCGTCCGGGAGGGTGATTCGGGTGCGTCCGGGGAACAGCTGCCCTCGACACAGGCGTTTTTCGAGGTTGCTATACCGATCGCTGTACCTCACGGCCCTCTGGGCCTGGACGGACATAGGGCTGAGATGTCGTGCAAGGGCCAACTTTGCTGCATGCTCCGAGCATGGGAACTGATGCCTGGAAGAATTGGCGGGGATTCGATGGTGGTGCACCCGAGCGCGAGAACTATGACGATGAACTCCAGTCAGACGTTGCGTTCGCAGGGGGACCTGCACAGTTCGGTCCCTTCGAGCTGTCGGCAGTGACCCGCGATGCCTATACGGGCCACCAAGTAGGACCAGCGCTCATCGTGCACGGAGGCGTGCATGCCGATCTGCTACCCGAGATTGTGATCAACGGGCGGCTCGCAAAGGCTGACTCGACCGCGTATCACGGTGGCACCATGAGCGACGAGATTGCCGCCCTTGTCTCTCTCATCCTGGGAGTCCGGCTGCGTGCCGCCGGCACGTTGCGCCTTTCCGGCATACATGACCCATCCGACGAAGAACGCCCGCCCATCTTCTTTGAAACACCGCGTCTTAGCCGCCCAGGCCGTGGTAATCGCGAACTGGTCCCCGCCGCGCTGCGACGCCCGACGAACATGGAGGACTTGGATCGCTTGGCGTCCCTCCCATCGCTCGCGGAGGACCTCCAGGTCGAGCTAGTCCGGGCAGGGCGTGCCTACGCGAATGGGCTGTGGTGGGCCAACGAGGACCCCAACCTCGCATGGCTGCAACTCGTGACGGCCGTGGAGATCGCTGCAAAGGCGAGCCAGACCTTCAACGTGGACCCGGTAGCCCTGCTCAAGGATGTTTGGCCAGACCTGTGGAATGCGCTTCAGCCAGCCGACGCCGCCGTCAGAGCCGCTGTCGCGCAACACTTGGGCCCGCAGATCAAGTCAGCCAAGGCTTTCAAGGACTTCCTGGAAGCGTGTGCACCTCCACCGCCCGACGTACGTCCACAGTTCTCGTCGCTGGATTGGTCCAAGATGCTCCAACACGCGACGAAGATCTATGACCACCGCTCAAAGGCTCTGCATGGTGGGAAGCCGTTCCCATTGCCGATGTGTGAGTGCCCACGGGTAGAAGAGTCGGGTGCCATCCAAGAAATCCCACACGGCCTGAACAGTGGGGCCCTCGGTGCGATATGGGACGCCAAAGAGACACCGATGCTGCTTTCGACATTCGAGTATATCGCCCGGGGGGCTCTGCTGACGTGGTGGGATGAACTTATCAACACCGATGAGAACTTGGGAATTGGGTAGTGAGTGCCTACTTGCGGTCTTCCTTGACATACTTACGTAGAGCGAGGATGCCGGTGGCGAACGGTATAGCGACTAATAGTCGGGCGAGAGTGTCCCATGGTTGGCTAAACGAAAAGGTTGTCTGCTTGTCGCCGGTGAGCTTCAGGATGTGAAGCGGCGTCACAAGCCAGTCGAGCATGCCGCGCAACCAGTGGTGCAAGCCGTCGATCGTCAAGAGAACACTCTTGTCGTGAAGAGAGATCAGGTTCATGATTGCTGCGAGCACCGCATAGCAGATTGCAGCTGGCAGCACGCGTTCTCCGTAGCCGATCGTCCGATAGAGACTCAGCAGCGATCGCTCCATGCGTCCCGGAGCAACCACATTGCGCATGCGATAAGCGCACCAGGCGAGCTTTGTTCGTACGGATGCAGGAGCCCCCTTTGAGTTCGCTAGATCGGCTAACGACCTCGCATACTGCGCAGCTATCACCATCTCAGATCTCGGCGTCCTCGGGTGCCTGAAAGCTGTCAGGCGAGCCCCAGACAAGGGGCCTAAGCCCGGTAGGCCTGCGTGCACGGAGGGGGTCACCTGATGCCCGTTTGCTTGGAGCGCGGCGATCATCTGGAGACCAGTCAGCGTTACGGGTAGCACAACCTCGTCAATGGTCAGTCCACTGGTGTCGACGTCTAGCTCGGACAGTCCTGTGAGCAGCATTCTGCGACTATCAGTGATTAGTGCATCGTATTCTACTGTCTTACCAACCACCCCGGCGCCAGCTACATTGCCTAGCCGCACTGGTCCGGCGACCTCAACCAACTGTGCATTGTTTTTGATGTCGATTAGAGGTGCTGGTTTGTGAAACGTTAGTTGCTGTGCAGATTGGTGGAACACCACAGTTCCTGGGCCAGTTATCTGGACGTCGCGACTGGTTGAGTGGATGTCCAATTTTACATCGGCAGAAATCGAGGTCTTGAGGCCGCTTGCATCGTTGATGTCCATTGATGATTTGCCGTGCAGGGCTAGCATATTAGGTTCGCTGCGAGGGCGACTACGATCGCGACTGGGGATCAGGTGGACAGTCGCGATTCGCGAGTCTTTCATCTTGAATTCTGCCGATACCTGACCATATATAGCCAGTTGGCCGACTGAGCTTTCAGATAATTGCACCTCACAGCCACCGCTCAGACCTAAATCTGACATTGTTCGCTTCGCCAAAATTAGACCGGCCTTGTCTAGTTGGACGGAGTCGAGAGTAAGGCGAACGTTGTTAAGTGGTTCAACGGCAACTTTGGCCTTTGATACCCGTAACTCTTTCATTGGGGTCTCGTACAGCAATACCCTGGAGTTCTTCCGGGATTTCCCTGCTACTTCGACTCTGAGTCTTTTATGGGGAACTCTGAGATTGATGCCAGCTTGTTTTCGACTTGGGATTGAAACGACAAGCGTGTCGATGTCCTCCCCTAGGGATACTGTGTATCGCTGGGGTAGGGTCTCCGACGCGGGATTGTAGGGCGAGCCGATTAGCTTCAGGTGGAGTTTCTTGGCCGGTATTCCCCTCAGGTCAAGGTTCTCAGTGCCAGTTCTAGCTGTATCAATTGTGAGTAAGCTTTGGGTAGTGGACCACTCAGCGGCTCCAGGTGGGAATGGGAGAAGAGGTACCCACGGTTGGCCGTCGACTGGTCCAAGGTCGTTTGCTGCCGCCAACGTTCTGATCATCCGAGCAGCGTAGTCGGATCATCGCTATTTAGTGACAGTGGCGTTGCCGCCATGCACCGATCAAGGCGCTAGGCGGCTTCCATCAACCGCGTGTTGAGCCGGAAGGTGAGTTGCCGTGGCGCTCGTGATCAACCATTTGGAATGGTGTCTGCTCATCCAGCCAGGTGTCTCATATGTTCGGACATGCTCGAAGCCGTGTGTGATGTAGCACGTGTGCAGCTTGGTCTTTGTCCTCCGGCAACTGAAGCCGCCCATCTCGCCCTCCATCTCAGTGGGGGTGCCTGCGTGCGTCCCCCGCTGGCGTCGCCAGCTGATCGAGGACAAGGCCAGGTCGGCGTACTCGCCGACGATGTCGGCCTGCCTCTCTGATGCGGGTCAGGGGTGAGCAGTCAAGATGCAGCCGGATTGTTGGCGGACCACTTGGCCGGTCGAGTGAATGCTGGTCGCCCCGGACCCGAAGCCACCTGCGTAGGCAGTTGAGCGTTCTGCAGATGCCGATCGGGGATGAGGAACGGGGTCACGCCCGGATTCAGGTTCCGGGGGCTCACACGCCCTGGCGGGCAGGCGAGGTAGAGCGGGCGGGCTGGTGCGATGCGGAGGGCGGCATCGATGGCCGGCGTGAAGTCGGTGTCGGTTGAGACGACCACGGTCAAGTCACCGAAGCCGGTCGCAGTGTCTTCCAGTAGAGCAGATGCTAGTGCTACGTCGGTCAGCTTTTCCTCGTACGTCCGGTATCGGGTCGGCGGATCGCATTGGCATTGCCATGGTTCGCCGCAGTGTCGGCATCCGCGAGGCGTCTTCGGCTTGAAGTGACCGCGGTGAATGGTGACGGCAGGGCAGTGCTGGGCGAGGGCGCCGAGGTAGATCTCCTGTCGTCGAGCGGCGTCAGGCTCGCCCTTCACAATGGCTGTGAAGTAGCGCACGGCAAGGACCTCGTCATGCTGGCGCATGAGTTGTGCGAGAGCCTGCAGGTCGAGCCAGTGGTACCGGCGGCCATGCTTGGCGCGGAGGCCGTGGTACAGATTGAACCCGTCGACGTAGAACACGGCTCTCATCGTCTCGCGGTGCCTCTCTGGGGGCTCATCGTGGCTATACTCGTCTCAACGACGCTGGTCACGGCCAGCAGGGCGGCCCCCTCGCGGGGGCCGCATTTTTTTCCGGGGTTGCAGCCGTCTCAGTTGGCTGCGCGTTTGCCTGGACGAGGCATACGCCCGGCCAGCAGTCTTGCCGCTCGCTTGTCCGACTCGGGTACGAACGCTGCGTACACGCGAAGGGTTGTTGTCCCTCCACCGCCGTGACCAAGGCGGCCGGCCACAGTGCGGACATCGACGCCAGCGCTGATCAACTCGGTAGCCGAGTAATGCCTCAGGGCGTGGAGATGGCTATCGATGCCGAGGCGCTTACACAGGCGTGCGAAGCGATGAGTGATCCCGTCGGGGTTGGCTGGCGCACTGTTGTCGGCCGTGTAGGAAAAGACGAAGGCCGTCCGGCGCGGCGTCGCGCGGAGTTGCGCCATCCGCTCGTTGTACTCCTGCCACAGGATCGCCACCAGAGCCAGGCTGTCAGCGTCCAGCGCGATCCGCCGCATTTGGTGGTTCTTGGTGGACTTCATGCGCTTCTTTCCGCCGCGCTGGACGTAGTTCAGACTGAGCTCGATCGTGCCTTCGCGATCCGCCTCGTCAGCGGTTTCCTCGTCGAAGTCGATGCCGGCGAACGTCAGCGCCAGCTGTTCGCCGCGGCGGGGGCCGGCGACCATGAACAGCCAGACCAGCACCCCCCAGGCGAAGTCTTCCTCGAACGCGCCTTCGACCAACCGCGCGGCTTCCTTGGCGGTTGGTGGTTTTGGCTGCGGAGGATCTTGCTTCGGCTTCTTGGCTACTGACGCGGGATTGCTGGTGATCCACTCCCACCTCATCGCCATGTCGAGTGAGCCGCTGATGATGGCGTGAATCTGGCGGATGCTGGAACTTGCCATCGGCGTACAAACATGTGGCTTGCAGTCGATCACCGTGCAGCCAGCCACCGTGCAGTCGTGCTCCGCGATCGACTTCGCTGACGGCCGGCCAGGCTTGCGCCGATGCCGGACCTGCTCGCACTCGTGCGGCCTGCTCGTGCGGTGGTCGACCATCGACTTGCCGTCACACAGTTTGCTGCACTTCCGAAGCCGGGCGTAGAACTTCTCCAACCGCCGGGCGGAGACATCTGGGAGCGGC
>JAWWOY010000863.1:0-4919 GCA_033851195.1 Kribbellaceae bacterium
TCCCGTACGTCGGCAAGCGCTGGGTGCACCAGCTCAGCGAGTACGACGAGGTGCGCGGCATCTCCTACTGGAAGAAGAACTACCGGACCGGGATCGAGCAGCAGGACCCGGAGGCGCTGAACCGCACCTACGAGTACTACGACCCGATCGACACCCTGCCCGCCGAGGGGCAGAACTGGTGGAAGCAGCACGCCGGCAACTCCCTCGCCGAGGCCGAGAAGCGCGCCGCTGCCTCCCGCGATGCGGCCGAGTCCCAGAAACTCATCCAGATCAGTTAGGGGTCGCGCAAATAGGCGCGGTGGGGGACCCCGGCAACAGAACGGGCACAGGCCTTGGTGATCATGGAGTTGTGACGCTCTGTGATCACTGAGGAGACCTGTGCCCGCGCTGCCATCATGGCTCACCGAACCGCTCTGGGACCAATTCGTGACCCTGTTGCCCGAGCGGCCGGAGTACCACCCCGACCATCCATTCGGCTGCCACCGCCCGCGAATCAGCGACCGGCTCATCTTCGACAAGCTCCTGCAACTGCTGCGCTTCGGCTGTTCATACGAGGCGATCGCCGACACAACGTGCTCGGCCACCACGATCCGCAACCGTCGCGACGAATGGATCCGACTCGGAGTCTTCGCCCGGCTCAAGCAGATCGCGTTGGAGTCCTACGACCGGATCGTCGGCCTCGCCCTCGACCAGATCGCTGTCGACGGCTCCATAACCAAGGCTCCCGGAGGTGGCGAGGTCGCAGGACGCTCACCGGTCGACCGCGGCAAACAGGGCCTGAAATGCTCGGGCATGACGGATGGATACGGCATTCCGCTGGGTCGTGTCCTGGCCGGCGCCAACCACCACGACTCCCCCCTGCTCGCCCCGACCTTGGACGCCTGGACGACCTGGGACCGTTACCCGACGACATCACCGTGCACCTGGACGCCGGCTACGACTCGGACAAGACCCGTGCCCTGCTCGGCGAACGAGGCCTGCACGGTCGGATAGCGCACAAGGGCGAGAAGGCCCCGATCCAGGCGAGCCGGCGCTGGCATGTGGAGCGAACCCACGCTTCGCAGAACGCCTTTCACCGCCTCGCCCGCTGCTACGAACGCCGTGCCACCGTGATCGACGCCTTCTTCGACCTCGCGGACACGATCATCACCGTCCGCAGCCTCATCCGGCAGTCCTGGACCACCCACCGCTGGGACAACCGCCCGAAGCGACGCCCGTGACCCACTGAGGGGCCTGCGGTGGCACCGTCGCTACTTCACTGCGAGGTGACTGCGCAGGAAGGTGCCGATGCGGGTGAGCGCGGCGTCCGCGTCATCGAGGATCCCGGCGAATCCCTGGAAGACGTGGGGAACGCCCGGTGTCACGTCGAGGGTTACAGCGACGTGGGCGGCAGCGGCGCGGGCCGCGAGCCTGGTGGCGTCGTCGAGGAGGATCTCGTGGGAGCCGGCCTGGATCAGCAGCGGCGCCAGGCCGGTCAGGTCGGCGAAGACCGGGCTGGCCAGCGGGTCGGCCGCGTCTGCGGTGGCGAGGTAGTCGGCGGCCCGCAGGCGCAGCCCGTCGGGTGTGAGGGCCGGGTCGAGGGCGGCCTTGTCCGCCATGCTCGCACCGGACAGGGTCAGATCGATCCACGGGGACATCAGGACAGCGGCGCAGGGCTGGGGCAGTCCGGCGCCCTTCAAAGCGACGAGCGTCGCCGCGGCCAGGCCCGCTCCGGCGGACTCGCCGGCCAGGGCGATGCGGGAGGCGGGGACGCCGCCGTCCAGCAGTCCTCGATAGGTGGCCACGGCGTCGTCGAGCGCGGCGGGGTAGGGGTTCTCCGGGGCGAGGCGGTAGTCGACTGAGACTGCCCGGGTGCCGGCCCGGCGGGCCAGTTCGGAGGCGAGTCCCGCGGCGGCCGTCGCGGTGCCCAGTGCGTACCCGCCGCCGTGGAAGTACAAAATGACGCCGTCGGATTCGAGGCCGCTGAGCTCGATGGTGACGACGGGGATGCCGCCTAGGACGCCCGTGGTGGTGGTGACGTCGTCCGGCAGGGGATGCGACGTCATCAATGCATCGAGCAGTGGCCGTTGCTCGTGGACGTCGCCGCCGATGTCCAGCGGCCCGTTCCGCAGCAAGTGGTCGAGTGCCGCGCGCTGTTCTTCGCTCATATTCGTCCTTTCAACCGCTGTGGTCGGGGGTCGGTTTGCTGGTGTCGGGTTCAGGCGATACCGCCGTTGGCGTAGAGCACCTGGCCGTTGATCCAGCGGCCCGGCCCGGCCAGGAACGCGACGGCTTCAGCGATGTCGGCCGGGGTGCCGAGGCGTTCCATCGGAGCCTGGGCTGCGATGCGGTCGATGACATGCTGCGGCTTGCCGTCCAGGAACAGCGGTGTGGCAGTTGGGCCGGGCGCGACGGCGTTCACCGTCACGTCGCGGCCGTGCAGCTCGCGGGCCAGGATCAACGTCATCGCCTCGACGGCGCCTTTGGTGGCGGCGTAGGCGGCGTAGGTGGGCTGTTGCAGCCGGGTGACGGACGTGGAGAAGTTGACCAGTGCGCCGCCGGGTCGCAGTGTGCGAGCGGCCAGTTGGGACACGACGAACGTTCCGCGCACGTTGGTGCGGTGCATGCGGTCGAAGTCGGCAAGGTTGAGCTCTGCGATCGGTGCCAGCAGCATGATGCCGGCTGTGTTCACGACCACGTCGACACCGCCGTACATCTGCTCGGTCGTCTCGAAGAGTCCGGTCATCTCGTGTTCGTCGGCGACGTCGCCGCCGATCGCGGTCGCCACCCCGCCGGCTGCCGCGACAGCAGCCACGACCTCATGGGCACGGGACTTGTCGCTGCCGTAATGCACGACCACGGCGAGACCGTCGGCGGCCAGGCGTTCGGCGACGGCGCGGCCGATGCCTCCGGAGGCGCCGGTGACGATCGCGACGCGAGTTACGGGTTCGGTGGTGCCTTCCAAGGTGTTCAGCCTCCTGCTCATTTATGGACTGTTCGTCCATTACAAATGTAGACTGACCGTCCATATACTGCAAGCCCGAGAGGAGGACAGGTGGAGGAGCCGAAGGAGCCCATCAGGCGCGGCCGCGGCCGTCGGCCGGCCGCGCAGGTGCGCCAGGCGGTGCTGGAGGCCGCCGGCGCGACGCTGTTCGAGGCAGGACTGGCCGAGATCACCTTCGAGAAGGTGGCCGCTCGCGCTGGCGCGAGCAAAATGACCTTGTACAAGTGGTGGTCCTCACCGGGGGCCCTGGCCTTCGAGGCCTACTTCACAGCCGTCGAGGACACCCTCGCGTTCGCCGACACCGGCGACATCGAGCGCGACCTCACCGCCCAGCTCCACGCCTTCGTCGGCCTGCTCACCGAACCACCCGCCGGACCCGTGATCGCCCAACTCGTCGGCGCGGCGCAAACCGACCCCGCCCTGGCCGCCGCTCTCGCGACGCACTACACCCACCCACGCCGCCGGCTCGCGGTCGAAAGACTTACCCGAGCGCAGCGCCTCGGCCAGATCCGCGCCGAGGTCGACCCCCAGGTGGTCGTGGACCAGCTATGGGGTGCCTGCTATCACCGCCTCCTGCTGCCGGACGAGGCGCTCGACACCGCCTTCGCCGACGCCCTGATCCGCAACCTCCTGCGCGGAATCCAGGGTGAGGCGAGTGTGCGTCAAGCCGCTACGGACGACGAGAAGTCGGACCGAGGCATTCTTCGACCTCACTGACGCGATCATCGCTCTCCGTAGCCTCATTCGCCAGGCATGGACCACTCACCGATGGGACACACGGCACCAGCGCCGGCCGCGAAGACCTACCTATCTGCGCGGCCTCTTTAGTGGCCCGAATCCGAAATCCGCGCTACGCACGTCGTCACAGCGGCCCACTGACATAATCCAGCCGTGGATGCGAGTACGAAGGCGGACGAGATCCAGGCGGGCCGGGTGATGCCTGGCTTCAAGTCGGATCGGCCGATGGAATGGGTCATGCGCCCCGCGGAGCTAGCAGCTGTCGAGGCGATCGCGGAACTGCGGGCCATGGTGATGCGCCCGGACCTGGAGCGATTGGGTCGGTTCGACGAACATCGGGTCCGGCAGCGGCTGCGCGATTCCTTCTCCCCGCAGCACACGTCGGTCATCTTGACCGATGGCGCCTTCGCGGGCTGCGTCACAATGCGGCCGGCCGAGGACGGGCACTGGCTGGAGCATTTCTATCTCGCCCCAGGTACCCAGGGCCGGGGGCTCGGTTCGGCTGTCCTTCGAACACTGCTGGACCGGACCGATGCCGACGGCGTGCTCGTCCGCCTGAACGTCCTGCAGGGCAGCGCCGCCCGGCGGCTGTACGAGCGCCACGGGTTCACTGTGGCGGTTCAGGATCCGATCGACATCTACATGGTGCGATTGCCGGGTGCGGCTCAGAGTGCCGGTGGGCGTCGTTCGTAGGGGGTGCTGAGGACGATCGTGGTGGTGGTGGAGACGTTCGCACGGCCCCGTATCACGGCCAGCAGGTCCTCCAACGCCGACGGCGAGGCCACTCGGACGATCAGCACGTAACTGGAGTCACCGGCGACCGAGTAGCACGACTCGATCTCGCGGACCTCGCGGAGCCGCTCGGGCGAGTCGTCCGGTTGGGACGGGTCGATCGGGCGGATCGAGATGAGTGCGGTCAGCGGCAGATCGATGGCGGTGTGATCGATGGTTGCCGCGTAGCCTTGGATGATGCCGCGCTGCTCCAGCCGTCGCACCCGTTGGTGCACCGCCGAGGTGGACAGTCCGGTCGCCTTGCCGAGGTCGGTGAAACTCATCCTGCCGTCAGACGCCAGCAGCGCCACGATCTTGCGATCCAGGTCCTCCACGCTGGCGACCCTACTGCCGCGCAGCCTCGGCATGAAAGCATCTGTCCATGCCTGACACTACGTCTCCTGCTGAGCACCGGCTGATGTTGCTG
>JAWWOY010000878.1:0-4536 GCA_033851195.1 Kribbellaceae bacterium
GACCCGCACATCCCGTTCATCCGCACGGGCCGTCCGGTGATCAACACCGCCGGGGAGGAGCAGACGGAGTTCTCGCTCGCCCAGATCGACGCGCTCGCCCAGAGCTGGTCGGTTTGGTACCACGAGCAGGGCGTCGGCCCGCGTGATCGCGTGGCGCTCTATATGGCCGACACATTCGCCTACACAATCCACCTCAACGCCCTTGCCCAGTTGGGCGCCATCGGCGTGCTCATCAACAGCAAAGCGTCGCCGGCGCTGGCGCTCGGTTTGTGCGAGCGCACGACGCCGGTGGGGATCTACACCGACCAGTCCCGCTTCGCTGCCGTCAGCGAGGGGATCGGATCGCTGGAAGGCCTGCGTTGGGTGCAGCTGGCCGAGGACCTGCCTGCCCCGCCCGCGGCGGTGCTGCCGGACGCCTGGCGCTTCAAGCACGCCGGAGAGGACCCGGTGTCGATCATGCACTCGTCGGGGACGACGGGAATTCCGAAGGCGGTGACCCAGACTCACGCGTCCAGCGTCGCCGGACCGCGCTTCCGCCTGGAGAACTACATCGAACCCGCCAACGAGCGGATGATGACCGCCCAACCGCAGTCGCATCTCGGGTGCATCGTGTACACCGCTTACGCCATGCTCGCCGGCTCGCCGCTGGTGTCGCTCTACGACCCGAGCGGTGAGGAGCTGGCGGCTGCGGTGCGCGAGCATCAGCCGAAGGGGGTCATGGCATTCGCCCACGCATATGCCGAGTTGGCCGCGCTCGAAACACCGAGCGGCACAGTCGATTCAGTCGACTACTGGGTCAACATGGGCGACGCCATCCACGAGGCCCACATCGGGGCGATCCTGGGCAAGCGCAGCCCGGACCAGGAGCCACCCACCTTCTACGACCGCTTCGGCACGACCGAGCTCGGCTGGGGTCTGGTGGTCCAGCCTCGGACGCTGGCTTCGGAGCGCTCGGACCGACGGGTCGGCAAGCCCGATCCCGTCGCCGAGGTCGCGGCGCTGCGGCCGGACGGCAGCCGGGCAGCGGTGGGCGAGGTGGGTTTCTTCGGAGCCAAGGGCCCGTCCATCACCGCCGGGTACTGGAACGACTCCGACACCACGTACCGCTCCAAGCTGGGCGGCTACTGGCTGACCGGCGACCTGGTGTACCAGGACGAGGACGGCAACTACTACGTGGTCGACCGGACGAAGGACGCCATCGAGACCGCAGAGGGCACCGGCTACTCGGTGCTTATGGAGGAGATGCTGCTGAGTGAGATCAGCGCCATCACCGACGTCGCCGTCGTAGCAGGCCGCCTCGGCGACGAGATCGTTCCCGTCGCCGTCATCATCACCGATGATTCGCCTGCCGAGGCTCCACGGCTGCTGGCCGAGGCCAACGAGGTGCTGGAGAAGGCGGGCCATCCCCGCATCGCCGTGCTGGACGTCGCCGTCACCGCGGACGACTTCCCGGTCGGCGTGACGGGCAAGGTGCTCAAGCGCGAGCTGCGGGACCGGTACAGCGACCTGGCCGAGAACCTGGTCAAGAAGAACCGTGCCGTCGCCGCGTTCATGACGCCCGAAAGCGCAGTCGCGGGATGATCGGAAACTGGCTGTCGACCCTGGTGCCCGAGCCCGGCGCACGTCGCCGCCTGGGCTTGGCCACCGGGATCTACAACATTGGCACCGGCATGTTCATGACGGTTTCGGTGCTGTACTTCACCGAGGGACTGGGACTGTCGGTCACCGAGGTCGGCCTTTGGCTGGCCGTGGCCGGACTGATCGGGCTTTTCGGCGGTGTTCCGATGGGGCATCTGGCCGACCGCCGCGGCCCCCGAGGGGTCGCGGCACTGAGCCTGGTCGTGCTGGCGTTGACGATGGTCGGCTACATCTTCGTGACCCACATCTGGATGTTCGTCACGGTGACCGTTGTGGAGATGCTTGCGACCTCGGCATCAAGAGCCTCCCGCGGCGGGCTCATCCGCCGCGTCGGAGGCGAGGGCGCGGCCGCCTTCCGCTCCCAGCTACGGGCCATCGAGA
The DNA here is from genome assembly GCA_033851195.1 of Kribbellaceae bacterium. GTDB lineage: Bacteria > Actinomycetota > Actinomycetes > Propionibacteriales > Kribbellaceae > Kribbella. Next base: position 2,020 of record JAWWOY010000878.1, read on the forward strand.
ACGCAGGCGTCGGCGTCGGCGCCGTCATCGGCGGGTTGGCACTGGGGCTGGGCTCCCTGACCGCGTATCAGGCGCTATTCGTCGCCAACGCCGCGACCTTCCTGATCGGCGCATGGGTGTGTGCAAGGCTGCCGCACTTCTCGCCGATGCCGGCTCCGCCCGGTCCCCAGCGCATGGTGGCCCTGAGGGATAAACCGTTCATCGCCTACACGGTCCTCAACGGGGTGATGAGTCTGCAGTACGCGGTCATCACCTTCGCCCTGCCGCTCTGGATCGCGACCGAGACGAGCGCTCCCCGCTGGATGGTCGGCGCCGTGTTGCTCGTCAACACGATCGGGGTAGTGGCGCTCCAGGTCTGGGTCGGCCGGAAGGTCAAGACCGTCCGCCAGGGCGCCGCCGCCATGCGTGTCGCCGGGTTTGTCTTCCTGGTCGCCTGCCTGGGCGTGGCGGTGGCGGCCGACCTGCCTGCGTGGGCTGCGGTCGCGGTCCTGTTGGCGGCGGTGGCCGTCCACTCGGTGGGCGAGATGTGCCACGCGGCAGCCGTGTTCGCGCTGAGTTTCGAGCTGGCGCCTGCCCACGCGCAGAGCGAGTACGTGGGCCTGCAGGACATGGGCCTCGGCGCCGCGTTTGCGGTGGCGCCCGCGGTGCTCGGTGCCCTGTGCCTGGGGGTGGGCCAGGTCGGCTGGGTGCTGCTCGGCGGGCTGTTCGTCGCTGCGGGCCTGGCGACCGTGCCCGTCGTCCGGTGGGCGGTCCGCAGCAGGCCCTTCCCCCTCGCGTCGGATGCGGTCCCCGTCCCGGACGCCGAACCGCCCACCGTGAAACTGGCCATCGCCCCGTTCGCGGTCCGCCCACCGGCCCGCCGACAGACGACGGTTCAGATCGACAGGCAACTCGAATACGTTGTCCTCGACGATAATTCGCGATTCGCCCTGGACCGGGATTGCGTGGTGGGACGGTACCCGCACGACTGCGACGCCGCTCGGAGTGGACTGCGTCCCATCCGGATCGACGTTCGCGCCAACGGGATGTCCCGAGCCCATTTGGAGATCCGCCGCGTCGACGGCCGGGTGTTCATCATTGACCGCCAGTCGAAGAACGGTGTCGCCATCCGACCGGCCGGGCAGACGCAATGGATCCGGATCGCGCCGTGGCAGCTGATCGTTTGGCTGCCAGGGATGTGCGTGCGGATCGGCAGCCGAATCCTGCGGCTGGAAGCAGCCGGTCAGCGTTCAACAGTCGGGAATGAGCCGATCACGGTCAGGACGGCAAAGCCCGCGAACAACCAGCGGGCCGCGGCGCCGCCCTCGAGTGCGTTGACCGTACGCATCAACCACGCCGGCAGGCGTGGCCACGCCATGGCGACCTCGCATCCGGCGACGCGCAACGTCGCTGCGCGGACCAGGCGCTCGGCGATGTGTGAGCTGTTCAGCGACGTGGAGATGATTTCCGCGACCGTCAAGCCGACGGCGAGCGCGGCGCCAAGGAAAACCGGTCCCGTCGCGGCCACGTCAGGAAGGTACGGAGCATGAGCGAGCGTCAGCGAGCGGGGGCCGAGCGGCCCCGCGCTTTCATCCTGACGGGCGCGCTGCCCGTGGTCTGCCGGGATTCCATATACATCGACGACCTGCGCAGACGAGACCTGAAGGTCCTCGTGATGACCCCGGCCGATTTCCAGCGGTATGCGGAGGCGCATTGTGACGATCCCGCCCACCCCGCCTCCGCGATCGAGGAGGTCGCGTTCGTCGACGGATCGGTCGCGAGCGAGGGCTCCTTCCTTCCCGGGGTTATCGAGCAAGCCGGACGCTGGCGGGAGAAGTACGACCTGGTCGGCATCTACGCGGTAGGTGAGACGCTGGTCGAGCCGACCGGCCTGGTCGCCGACTACTTCGACCTCCCGTTCCCGGGGTTACGGGCGTCGCGCGCCTGCCGGAGCAAGTACCTCCAGCGCTGGTACATGCCCGATCTCAGCCCGGCATCCGTGCTGATCCCACCCGGGGCGCGCGAGTCCGTGGACTACGGGTCCGTCCGGTTCCCCGCGGTGGTCAAACCGACCGCGAGGCACTCGAGCCAGGGTGTCTGCACGGTGAACGACCACGCCGAGTTGGCCGCGCAGCTAGACGACTATCCGGCGCAGGAGACCATCCTGGTGGAGCAGAAGATCACCGGTCAGGAGTACTCGATCGAGAGCCTGACCCAGGACGGGAAAACCCTGTTCGCCTCGGTCACGCGCAAGGAGACGACCGACGTCAGCTCCCAGTATTTCGTCGAGATGGCCCACACCGTGCCCGCTCCACGCGACGACGCGTGGGACGCCGTGCAGCGGGCCAACACCGCGATGCTCGATCGGCTGGGCGTCGAAAACGGCCTCACGCACGCCGAGTTCAGGCTCGACGAGCGGGGGGAGGCGCGCCTCATCGAGGTCGCCGCCCGGACCCCCGGAGACGGGATCATGGTGCTGTACCAACTCGCGACGGGCCTGCCGATGGAGCCCGAGATCCTGCGGATCGCGCTCGGAGA
>JAWWOY010000494.1:0-4966 GCA_033851195.1 Kribbellaceae bacterium
CGCAGGTCATCGATCCCGCGCTCCCAGTCAGCCGAGGTGGTCAGCCCGGCGGCCAGCGCAACGTCGCCGACGGCCTCGACCATCGCGATGAACGTGTTCCGAGTGAATCCATCGACGAGCTCGGGCCGGGTCTGATCGACATAGACCGTGCGTGGCCGAACCACGACGTCCCGATATCCGGCTCCGGTGAGCAGCGGCTGCAATCGTCGGCCGATCAGCCCATCGCCACCAGCCGCGGCCTGCAACTGGACCAGACAGTCGATCGCGGCGTGGGCTGGAGCGCTGATTGGGTGATAGAAGGCCGACCCGTGATCGCCCTCGATCACCGTGATCGTGCCGCCCGGCCGGAGTACACGCTGTAGCCCGGCAAGAGCCCGCTCAGGCTCGCGCAGGTGCTCTAGCACGAAGCACAGGAACACGTGGTCGAAGGAGCCGTCCTCGAACGGCAGGTCGAAGAGGTCGGCGCGACGCCACTCCACCCGGGCCCCTGGCGCTTCGGCGGCCACCCGCGCACGGGCAGCGTCCAGAGAGCTGTCGGAGATGTCGACGGCGATGATCCGCGCGCCTGGACTGGCAGTCACCAGGTGGACAGTCTGAGCACCCACCCCGCAACCGACCTCGAGCACCCGGCTGCCCGGCGGGTAGGAGGTGCCAGCGTGCAGCAACTCCGCGAGTGTGTTCGCCTGATCGCCCAATCTGCGGGCCTCATCCGTCGAGTATCCGTGCACATAGCCGGCCATCGCTGTTCCCATGCCCCCCACGGTGCCGCCACAATGGACCGGTGAACAGGTCCAATCGTGGAGACTCTGGCAGGTCCATATCGGCTGGAACCGACTTCCTGCAACTGAGTGCCGACAAGGCGACCGGCGGACTGTCCGAGTGGCTGACACAGCGGCTGCGCGCCGCGATCTCAGACGGGAGCCTGCCGATCGGGAGCCGACTGCCGGCAACCCGCGTGTTGGCTGCGGAACTGCAGGTATCGCGCGGTGTCGTCACCGAGGCCTACCAGCGCCTCACCGAGGACGGCCACGTAGCAGGACGCGGCCGCAGCGGGACGATCGTCGTCGCCGCCCCGATCGGGACCGCACCCCTGTCGGCGACTACCCGTGCAGCCGGTTCGCGGCAGCTGACCACCGAGCCCGGCCCCGACATCTTCGACTCGATGCGCGCGGTGCCGGCTCGCGTGGACCTCACGCCCGGAGTGCCCGATCTGGCCGCGTTCCCGCGGACTGCGTGGCTGCGCGCCGAACGCACGGTCCTCAACGACCTGTCCGCCTCGGCCTTCGGCTACGGGGACCCGGCCGGTACGCCGTCGCTGCGGCTGGCCGTCGCGAACTGGCTGGCCCGCAACCGCGGGATCAGGGCGGACCCGGGCGACGTCATCATCGTCGCCGGCGTCGCGCAGGCCCTCGGACTGATCGCCCAGGTTTTCGGCCGCCAAAGCCTTACCGACGTGGCTGTCGAGGACCCGGGCTCGCTCGGCGCTCGTCAACTCCTGCAGTACTGGGGGATGAAGACACCACCGATCCCGGTAGACGCCGGCGGACTTCGGGTCGACCAACTCCGGGAGCATGGTGCACCGGCCGTCCTGCTCACCCCCGCACACCAGTTCCCGACGGGCGTCGTACTGGATGGTGAGAGACGCCGCGAGCTGATGCAGTGGGCCGGAGAAGGCGGGTTGATCATCGAGGACGACTACGACGCCGAACACCGCTACGACCGGCCTCCCGTGCCGGCGCTGCACTCGATGCTGCCCGAGCAGGTCGTCTACACCGGAAGCGTGTCCAAGCTCCTCGCTCCAGCCCTCAGAGTGGGCTGGATCCTGGCACCTTTCCAGTACCAGGACGACCTCGTGGCAGCGAAGCGCCTCGCTGACCTCGGCAACGCCGTACTGGCTCAACTCGTGCTGGCGCAATTGATGGAATCGGGCGAACTGGAACGCCAACTGCGCTTCTTCCGTAGGCGCCACCGCCGTCGGCGCGACGCCATGATCGAGGCGATCAAAGCTCAGTTGCCTAGCGCAACGATCCACGGCGCCGCGGCCGGCCTGCACCTGATGATCACCTTCGACGCCGACGTCAGCGACGTGGACCTGGCGACTGCCGTGCTGGAGCGAGGGGTTAAAACACAGCCGCTGTCGTGGCACAGCCAGCGCCGCCAACCACCGGGGCTCGTCCTCGGCTACGCCGCCCGCAGCCCGAGCGAGATCACCGAAGCCATCACCACCATCGGACAGGCATTACGCGCCGTCCGTTGACGACACCGGGCGCGGGTCCACCCGTCGATCGGTCAGGACTGATCAGGTTAGCGGGTGTAGAGCGGCGACACCGCGAGGGCGAAGGCGATCATCGCGCCCTTGGTCGCTTTACCGGCCGGCAGCGGGACCAGATCGACGATCTTGTCCGACCCGACGCGCAACGTGACCGCACCGGTGGCTGTGTTGACGAAGCCCTCGTCGCCCAGCGGCACCGACTCGGAGGTGGGCGCCTTGCGTGCCGCCTCGATCACCTTCACCGCATCGGGCACGGTCCGCGCGGATGAGGACAGCACGCTGGTCGCGGTGATCCAGCCGCAGACCACGTCGCCCGCAACCGTCTCGCCATCCCGTCGGACCATCGCCGGCACACCCATCACGGCCTCGGCCTCCGACGTACTTCGCTCGCAGTCGTCACGCGTGATCAGCGGCTGCGCCACGGGCAGCCCCGGCGCCTGTCGAGCAACCTCCTGAGCCAATACGACGTACTTGGCCAGGGTGGCAGCTGGTCCGCTGACCTTGAGGAGCTTGCCGCCGAGCAGGAACACGACGAAGCGGCTGGTGCCGAACCCGCCCTGGCCGACCGCCGCAGGTTTCGACGCCTCCAGCCTGCCCCGGGTGGCGTCGTACGACTTCTGGGCCGCGGTGAGCTCCGCCTTGGTTGCAGGCAGCACCGAGATGCCCATCCGCAGCACCGGCCCGCTCGGGTTGGTGCTCAGGGCCAGCTCGCACACGTCGTACGTCGGGAGGCCGATCTCCGCAGGCACCGCCTTCGGCTGGATCTGGACGACCGGCGCAGCAAGGGTGGTGCGCACCAGCGTCTGGTCAGCTCGGGTGCAGAGCGTGTCCGCCACGTTCGACGACGGAGTTCCCGAGGGCGTCTCCGAAGGAGTCGGCGTCGGGTCCTGCGTAGGGGTGCTCACCGAGACGAGTGGCGGCACGTTCGGCGCGGTCTCGTTCGGCGAACTACCGCAGCCGGCCAGTGCGAGCACGCCCAAGAGGGCGACGGCCGAGCGGACACGCATGGCGACTCCCTGGTGACGGAGGCTCCGACTGTAGACGGTCCGGGGGACAACCTCAGGATCAGCCGGCCGCGCGAAGCTCTCGTTCGCGGATCGCGTGTTCGTCGGTGCGGGCGTCGTACTGCCAGAAGTCGCGCAGCCAGGCGGCGGTGCCGATCACCCCGGCGACGCATAGGATGCCGCCGCTGACGATCGACGTACGGACCGTGGTCAGGTCCGCGACCAAGCCCGACCGGGCCTGACCACCGAGCGGGCCCAGCGAGTACGACAGCATCTCGATCCCGGCCAGCCGGCCGCGCATCTCGTCCGGGATCGTCTGGTTCCAGATCACCGACCGAAAGAGGACGGAGATCAGGTCCGCACCACCCGCGACGGCGAAGCAGGCGATCGCGAACCAGATGTTCGGCGCCAGACCGGCGATCCCGACCGAGCCACCCCAGACGATCGTGGCGACCACCACGGCCCGGCCGTGATGGTGCACCCGGCGGGCCCAGCCGCTGGTCAGCGTGGCCAGCAGAGCTCCGACCGCCTCGGCGCTGTAGAGCAGACCGAGCAGCTTGGGTTCCTTCAGCACCTCGGTCGCGAACGCCGGGAACAGCACGATCGGCATAGCCAGGAACATGCCGACCATGTCGACGGCATAGGTACCGAGCAGATCCCGGCGGCGGAACGCGTACCGGATGCCCGCACCGATCGCGGCCAGGCTGGGCGGCCGGCTCTGCTCGCTGGATCTGTACGACCGAAGCGCCACGTACATCAGCGTGGCGATCACCTGCCCGGTGAGCTCGACAGCGAATGCCCAGGTCACCCCGGCCGTGCCCACCAGTACGCCGCCCAGCGCCGGCCCGGTCAACTGCCCGACCTGCAGGGTGAGCGAGTTCAGCGTCACCGCGGCCGGCATCTCCTCGTGCTTCACCACCCGCGGGAACAGGGCCTCCCGGCTCGGCCGTTGCAGCGACGAGGCGATTGCGTTCAACCCGCCGCAGACGTAGATCAGCCATACCCGCGGGTCGTGCAACACGGTGTTTACGAGTAGCAGCGCGGTGATCATCACCTGGGCGATACCGGTCCCGATCAGCATCTTCCGGCGATCTACGTGATCCGCCAGCGCGCCGCCGTACAGGCCGAAGACGACAAGTGGCGCGATCGTCACCAGTCCCATCGCGCCGACCGCGAAGTTGGATCCGGTCAACTGGTACAGCTGGAACGGCAGCGCTACATAACCGACCATGCCACCGAGGAAGAACACCGAGCCCGAGACCACCAGGATCCGGAAGTCGCGAGAGCCACGCCAAGGGGTCAGATCGACGCGAAGCCGGGCTAGCCGTGCGCGCCAGGAAGCTGCTGCCACCGGCACATGGTGTCATCTCCTAACGAGTCAGGAGTGGCAAGAGCGCACTGAGGTCGGTGCGCTCGCCGCTGGCCCTGACCTTGCCGGTCGCCCGGGCCTCGGCCCAGCCGATCCGGCCCAGTGCCAGATCGATCCAGATCTCGGCCGGCAGTTCGATGACAGCACCGGGGGTGCCGCGGGTGTGCCGCGGCCCCTCGATGCATTGCACGGCGCCATAAGGCGGAACCCGCACCTCGACCGCGTGGCCAGGAGCCTTCGCCACCAGCAATTTCAGCAACTGCTTCGTCAGCAGCTTGAGGTCGGCGCGCTCGGCCTCGCCCGCGTCGTACCGCCGCAGCG
>JAWWOY010001015.1:0-2634 GCA_033851195.1 Kribbellaceae bacterium
AGTGTCGAGGCGCGTTCCCTGCACGACACAGCAGTGTAGAGCCACCGGCGCCTTGCGGTGAATCGGTCAGCAGCCCTGTCGTGTAGCCCCGGAGGGACGGCTCTGTGGGGTTCGCTCGTGGTGGGGCCCGCTCGGTTAGCATCTGGAACGGAAGCTCGGCGCGGCCCAGGCCACCGGACAAGTTCCTCGCGTGCCTGTGACTATCCAGCCAGTCGGAGTACTTGCCGATCAAACCGCCGAGGAATTGGCCACCTCCGAGCGCCACTACGAACGCGATCGACAGCGCTCACAGCCGACGCGCGAGCGCCTCCCCGTCGCTGAGGTCCCTACGAAGATCCTGGCGATAATGGCTGCTCCACCAGCGCCGATGCCTTGGAGCGAGCGCAAGATCAGCAGACCTGCGGCGGAAGTGTTCAACGCCAATTGCGCGCTGGCAACGATGAAGAGCGCTAACGCTGCAAGTATCGACGTTCGGCGGCCATATCGTTCCGCCGCGTGCCCCCACAGCAACACAACAGCAGCCGCGGCGACAACAAACAGAGACACCGACAACGCGGCGTAGCTGCGCGAAATACCTAACTCGTGCTCGACCGACCTCAGGACCACGACATTGGCATCTTCGTCCCTACCCTCCGCTGGCAATGACTGGTCAGGGCCGGAGGATGAGTTTTCCCGTTGTGCTGCGGGCGAGCAGGTCTTCGTGGGCGCGGCGGGCGTCAGCGAGTGGGTAGTTGCCGCCGACAAGTGGTCGGATCGTGCCTGCCGCGGTTAGCTCAAGGAGTTCGGCGAGTGGTTCGTGGTAGGCACCGGGGTAGTCCATCGCCGGGCGGAGCCAGAAGCCGGCGACGGCGCGGTTGCTCTCGGCAAGAAGGCCGGTGTCCACGAGCGGGCGCCCCTCGCGGGCCGCGTTGCCGTACGTCACCAGCCGGCCGAATCCGCCGAGCACGTCCAGGCCTGCCAGCATGGTCTTGCCGCCGGTGGAATCCAGGACCACGTCGACCGGCCGATCGTCGTTGGCGGCCCGCACCCGGTCGGTGTACCCGTCGAGCGCGCTGTCCACGGCGACGTCCGCGCCCAGCCTGACTGCAAGGGCACGCTTCTCGGGCGTCGAGGCCGCGGCGATCACCCGGCCGGCGCCGAAGTACTTCGCCAGCTGCACCGCGAGTGAGCCGACCCCACCCGCCGCCGCGTTCACCACCACGGAGTCTCCGGGCGCGAGGCGGCCCGAGCTGCGCAGCACATGCCAGGCCGTCAGCCCCTGCACGAGCAATGCGAGTGCGTCGCCGTCCGCGACCTCATCCGGTACGGCGACTACGCGGCCGGCCGGCACCACGGCGACCTCGGCGTATCCGCCGCCCGCGAAGGCCGGGCCCAGCACCCGTCGGCCGTCCGGAGTACGGCCGACGACCTCGACGCCAGGGATGAAGGGGAGCACGGTACCGCCGCTGTATGAGCCCTCGGTACGGTGTGTGTCCGCGTAGTTCACCCCGGCCGCGGCGACCTCGACCAGCACCTCGTCGGGTGCGGGGACGGGGTCGGCGACCTCGACGACGTCGAGGACCTCTGGTCCACCGAACCGGCTGACCTGGATAGCGCGCATGGCTGGTTCCTTTCGATCGGATGCCGTGACTACCCACGTTAGGAAGGCCTGAAGGGCCCGAAACAGTCTTGAACGCTGATAGAACTGTCAGTTGCATGAGCACTCTTCATGGAAGTGGTTACCCTGCTGCCATGCCGGACGATCTCACCGCTGCGGAGCTGCGCATCCTCGACGCCGTCGAGCGCGAGGGCAGTTTCTCCGCGGCCGCCTCGAAACTGGGCCTGACCCAGTCAGCGATCTCGCACTCGGTGCGCGTCGCCGAACGCAAGATCGGGGCCGTCCTTTTCGAGCGCGGCCGCCACGGCGCCCGCACCACAGCAGCCGGAGCCCGCGCTGTCACTCACGGACGCGGCGTTCTACGCCTGCTCGAGGTACTGCAGGCGGACGCGCAAGCGGCATCCGGCGGTGATTTGCCGACCAAACTACGGATCGCGGCGTTCCGTAGCGCCGCCGCCCAACTGCTGCCGTCGGCGATGCAGCGGCTGACCGCCAGATACCCGCAGCTGTCCTACGATGTGTCGATCGTCCGCGATGTTGGCGGCGGTACCGCCGCAGAGGTCGTCGCCGGACGGGCCGACGTCGCGATCGTGAACCTGCCGCACCGCTTGGCACCGGAGACCAGGCTGGTTGGCGGCACCCTGGTGGACGAGCCATACGTGCTCATCCACCCGGCCGGCGAGGAAGACCCGCGATCGCTTCCGGTGATCGACTGGCTGGAGAACTGCTCGACCGAGACAAAGGGCTGGTTTCGATCCCAGAACTGGCTGCCGCCGGCGACCACCACCGTGGCCGACGACACCGTGCTGCTCTCGATGGTTGCCCACGGCATGGGGATGGCCGTCGTGCCACTGACCGTCGCGGCGGACCGCGCACCCGGCGTCGTGGTGGCCGACCTGGGACCTGACGCGCCACGCCGAACCATCGGCTATCTGGCAACACCCGAGCTGGCCCGCAGCACGGCAGTCCGCGAACTCGTCCGCGAACTCCGCGCCCGGCAGACCCCGCCGCGACAGCACCTCTCAGAAGTCGGGAGA
>JAWWOY010000012.1:0-3766 GCA_033851195.1 Kribbellaceae bacterium
CGCACCCCACCCGTACGACGGCAGTCGCTGCCGCGGGCGGTCCGTCGTACTGTGCTGGCGCGGTTGGATCGGCTGCCGATCGAGTCGCTCGTCGAGGACATGCAGCGTCACGGCCGGGCCTGGAAGCGAATCGCGGAGAACTTGCACCCGTTCGAGTTCGCGGCCCGCTATCCCGTTGCTGCATTGGCCTTCGCTGTGCTCCGCGGTACGGCGCTTGATGACACGACGGCGACTGGTCGTGCCATCTTGGTCGAGGCAGCTCGCCATCCGGAGATCCGGTTTGACCATGGGCGGCTCAGCATGGTCACCTTCGCGGGCCGGGTCGAGGCGGCTTTCGCCACCGAACATCCGGCCGTCGCGCTGGATCTGCTGCGGCAGCGCCCGGGCGACTTGCTTCGCAGGCTCGTCCAGTTGGCGCGCACGTTGCCCGTTGACGCGCACGGGTCCCTCGTCGAGGCAGCCACGGCGGCCGCCGCCGACGTCTCGCCCGTCGTCCTGACCGCCGCACTCGGCCAGGTCCGTACACCGCCGGGCGACCTGCGGCTGTTCTTTCCCCGTGGCGGGACTGCCCGGGTCTGGACCACTTTGGATGATCGCGAGCCGCTACCGTCAGAGCTAGCCGGAGCGTTGGCCGACGTACTGGTGGCCGAGTTCTTGCGGCGAGCGGGTGTCTTGCCGGGCATTGGCCGGGCTTTCCTTGATGAGGAGTTGGGCAGGCTGGCCGTGCCCGACTCCGAGCGGCATTCCTCGGCGAAGCTGCTGCGGATGACGCGCGGGAGTGCGCAGCCGATCCCGAAGGACGAACTGCTCCGGCTGTTCCTGCATTGGGTGGAGCCGGCCGGGCAGCGGGTCGACCTGGATCTCTCGGTCGCGGTGTACGACGAGGGGTGGATGTTCCTCGGACTGTGCGACCAAATGCGACTGCGGTTCGACCAGGACGCGCTTGTGCACTCGGGCAATCTGACCTCGGCGCCTGCTCCACAAGGCTCGACGGAGTTCATCGACCTCGACCTGAAGGCTGTCCGGCGGGTCGGCGGGCGGTATGTGCTGCCGGTGATCTTCAGCTACAACAACGTGCCGTTCGAGAAGTTGGAGCGCGGCTTCGCCGGGGTGATGCGGCAGCCGTCAAACCTGTTCGACCCGGGCGCGGTGGAGCAGACGTTCGACCTCAGCGGCCCGGCCAAGATCTTGCAGCCCTTCGGCATCGACCTGGTGACCAAGGAGATCCGCTGGTACGACGTGAACCTGAGCGCGGCCGGCTACGGCCACAGCATCGTCCGGTATGCGGGCCACCTTGCGCTGATGGCCGCAGCGATGGAAGACGTGCACGGTTCGGGCGATCGGGTCAGCCTGTGGGAGCTGAGCTGTTGGCATGCCGCTGCGCGCACCAAAGAGGTGGTGGTCCGCTGCGCCGACGGCTCAGTGGTTGGGTATCTGCGCGGTGAAGACGAAGAGGTCGGCGCCTTCGCCCGTCGGCTGGTGGCGCGGCTGGAGCCTGATCGCTACTGGGATCTGGACGCGGCCGCGCGAGCCGACTTCGTCGCGGTCATCACCGGTGACGTCGATCCGAAGGCCGGGGCTGAGGTCTATGCCCTGCACCCGCGCCTCCTGGACTCAGGCAGCGTCCAGATGATCGACGCACCTCACCTGTTGAGCATGCTCGTCCCCGACGAGCGGGCCCGGCTCAGGTCGCACTGACCGTTCTGCTCGTCACGCGGCTCGATGTCAGTCCCCGCCGTTGGTACCTGTGCCGCTTGGTCAGCTGCAAGTTTGCGGTTTGGTCAGTTGTAGGCGGCGGCTTGGATCCGGTACAGCTCGGCGTACTGGCGGTTGCGTGCCAGCAGGTCGTCGTGCGTACCCACCTCGACCAGCCGGGCGCCGTCCAGCACCACGATCAGGTCGGCCATCCGCACCGCAGGCAGGGCACCGCGCAGCAGCAGCAGCAACCACCAGAGGCTGGGCAGCACCGGGTCAGCCCGCGGCAACACGGCGAAAAACTGCCATTCCGGGCGAAGACGCAATCGGGTGACCATCCGCTCACCCTGGCACGCCCCACCGACAACTGACTTGAACGTTTGCCGGGCCAGGTCGCCCGGGCCGAGGCATCGCGGGGTGCCGGGTCGCCCCGTCGTGAGCGGCGCGGCAGGTCCCACGCGTCGGCCACCTCACCACGCCCGGTGGCGGCGCAGGGAGTGCCGCTAAGGCGGCAACCAGGTCGACGTGGTCGCGGGCCTCGATGTACCAGCCGTCGGCGGACAGGGCCGCGAGGTCTCGGCGCACCAGCCGTCGGCGGACAGGGCAGCGAGGTAGGCCTCGGTGTCACGGCCGACTGGCAGTACGAAACTCCTTGAGACGCTCAGACATCTGTTCTGGCGCAGGGGTTTGGAGTTCTGCGGCGCAAAGCGAGTACTGCCAGTCGAGTCTGACCGGACCTCCTCGAAACCGGCCGCCAGGGCGGCGTACGGGACCGGTGGGCCGAGGGAGGTGTGCGACGAGCCGGAGTCCGCCGTTCCGGCTGTATCCGTGGGTATCGCGGTAGGTGCGTATCTCCCGGGGGCGTGTTCGTCGGGGGCTGGTCAGACTCGACTGGCAGTAGGAGAGTTCTTGAGGCGCTCAGGTATCTGTTCTGGCGCAGGGGTTTGGAGTTCTGCGGCGCAGGAGCGAGTACTGCCAGTCGAGTCTGACCGGATCTCGTCGAAACCGGGCCTGGTCGAAACCGGACTCCCCGAAACCGGGCCGGTCGAAACCGGACCTCGTCGAAACCGGCCGCCAGGGCGGCGTACGGGGACAGGTTGGCCGAGGGAGGTGTGCGACGAGCCGGAGTCCGCCGCTCCTGCTGCATCTGTGGGTATCGCGGTAGGCCCGCGACTCCGGGGGCGTGTTCGTCGGGGGCTGGTCAGACTCGACTGGCAGTAGGAGGGTCCTTGAGGCGCTCAGGTATCTGTTGTGGCGCAGGGGTTTGGAGTTCTGGGGCGCAGGAGCGAGTACTGCCAGTCGAGTCTGACCGGATCTCCTCGATACCGGGTCGCCGGGGGCGGGGTGCGGGGACAGGTTGGCCGAGGGAGGTGTGCGAAGACCCGGAGTCCGCCGTTCCGGCTGTATCGGTGGGGTATCGCGGTAGGCCGGCAACTCCGGGGGCGTGTTCGTCGGGGGCTGGTCAGACTCGACTGGCAGTAGGAGAGTTCTTGAGGCGCTCAAGGTATCTGTTCTGGCGCAGGGGTTTGGAGTTCTGCGGTGCAGGAGCGAGTACTGCCAGTCGAGTCTGACCGGACCTCCTCGAAACCGGCCGCCAGGGCGGCGTACGGGGACAGGTTGGCCGAGGGAGGTGTGCGACGAGCCGGAGTCCGCCGCTCCGGCTGCATCCGTGGGCATTGCGGGAGGCTCGCAACTCCCGGGCGAGCTCGTCGAGGGGCCGAGCCCGCAGCTGCGGACGCCCACGCACTCATAACTCCGATGTATATACATAACTCCGATGAAGCAGTGAAGCCGTGACTCTCCCGCTGCGCGGCCAGGACCAGTGCGGCACTTATGTGTGCGTGGAACTCCGCACCTGTAGGCGTGGACGTCAGCAGCCGAGCACTCGAAGCAGCCGAGCACTCGAAGCAGCCGAGCACTCGAAGCAGCCGAGCACCCGAAGCACCCGAGCAGCCGAGCACCCGAAGCACCCAAGCACGCGGGCGCGCGAGTCGGCTAGCTGGACCGAGCCAGTCAACACGGCACCTTCACTGCCGGCCGGGGTCGCGCACCCGGGCACCCCGGCACGCGG
>JAWWOY010000064.1:0-4928 GCA_033851195.1 Kribbellaceae bacterium
GTGGCGATGATCGGTCAGGGTGGCTGGCCGATGTCCTGCTTCCTGACGCCGGCGGCCGAGCCGTTCTTCTGCGGTACCTACTTCCCGCCTCAGCCGCGGCCGGGGATGGCTTCGTTCCGGCAGGTCCTGGAATCGCTGGTCGAGGCCTGGGGCAGCAAGCGCGGCCGGATCGACGAGATCGGCAGCTCGGTGGTGCAACAGCTCGCCGCCCGGCATGCCGATGCACCGACCGGGCTGATCGACGAAGAGGCGCTGGAGCGGGCGGTGACAGTGTTGCGGCGGGACTTCGATCCGGTGGATGCCGGCTTCGGGCCGGCGCCGAAGTTCCCGCCCTCGATGGTGCTGGACTTCCTACTCCGGTATCACCGGCGGACCACGTCCGACCTGGCCCTCACCATGGCGGCGCGGACCTGCGAGCGGATGGCCCGCGGCGGGATGTACGACCAACTCGGTGGCGGCTTCGCGCGGTACAGCGTCGACGGGCGGTGGATCGTGCCGCACTTCGAGAAGATGCTCTACGACAACGCCTTGCTGCTGGACGTCTACAGCCAATGGTGGGCGATCACCGGGGAGCCGCTGGCCGAGCGGGTGGCCACCGAGACGGCCGATTTCCTGCTGGCGGAGATGCGGACCGCCGATGGAGGATTCGCCTCGGCGCTGGATGCCGACACCGAGGGAGTCGAGGGTCGCTTCTACGTCTGGACGCCGGCTGAGCTCGAGGCCGTTCTCGGTCCTGCGGAGGCAGGGTGGGTCGCGGGACTCTGCGAGGTGACGAAGGCCGGCACGTTCGAGCATGGCTCGTCGGTGCTGCAGTTGCCGCACGACCCGGACGATGCGGACCGCTGGCAGCGTGCCCGGGCCGCTTTGCTGGCCGCCCGCGCCGAGCGGACCCGGCCGGCGCGCGACGACAAGGTGGTCGCCGCCTGGAACGGCTTGGCGATCACCGCGCTGGCCCGCGCAGGCGTCGTACTGGCGAAGCCCGAGTACGTCGAGGCGGCGGTCGGCGCGGCCAGATTGATCCGGGACACCCACTTGGACGAAGACGGCAGGCTCTACCGGACCTCGAGGGATGGCGAGGTCGGGAACGCGCACGGCGTACTCGATGACTACGGCGCCTACGCCCAGGCCTGTCTCGTGCTGCTCGGCGTGACCGGTGACGCGAGCTGGTTGAAGCTGGCCGGAAACCTGCTGGACCGGGTGCTTGAGCTATTCGTTGCCGACGGCTCCTTCTTTGACACGGCCGCCGATGCCGAGGCGCTGGTCTGGCGTCCGCAGGATCCGACGGACAACGCCAGCCCGTCCGGGGTGTCACTGGTCGCGGAGGCGCTGACGACCTACGCGTCCGTGACCGGATCGACCCGGTACGACGATGCCGCGGGACAGGCGCTGGCGGCTTCGGCGGCGCTGGCCGAGCGGGCTCCGCGGTTCGCGGGCCGAGGTCTGGCCGTGGCCGAGACGATCGCATCAGGGCCGCTGGAGATCGCGATCGTGGGGGAGTCGCCGGACCTGCTCCGGACGGCGCTGCGGGAGGCCCCGTGGGGCGCGGCTCTGGTGAGCGGTGGACCGGGAGCCGACGACGTACCGCTGATGGTGGGGCGGGATCTGGTCGACGGTCAGCCGGCTGCCTACCTCTGCCGGAAGTTCACCTGCCAGCGGCCGGTCGTGTTGCCGGCAGACCTTCGGCGTCAGTTGAACCAACCAGCCTGACAGCCCGCGCGAGCGCAGGTTTTCCCTGCCGTTTCGCGAGAATCCCTTGACTCTCAGCCCGCTGAGGGTCAGAGTCCTCCGGTGTCGGATGTAACAGAAATCGCATGTTCTGCCACGCAGTGTCACAAGTGAGCAATGGCACTGCTGGGTCAGAACGTCCGGCGTCCCCAATCGACACCCGGTCGCTGAGCCCAAACAGCGACCACACCGTGAGGAGTGCTGTCTTGAAACGACTGACATCAGTAGGGGCGGTGGCCATCGTCGCAGCAGCGGGGTTGGCGATGTCGCCCGCAGGGGCGGCCCCCCGCACCGCCCCGCTCCCCGCCTCCGGCTTCAATCAGCCGGCCGCTGTCCAGGCCGAGCAGGCTCTCACCGCGAAGACGGCCGCTGCCCTCGGCCTCGGCGGCGGTGAGGTGCTCAAGGTTCGCGACGTCGTCAAGGATGCCGACGGCACCGAACACGTTCGTTACGACCGCACCTTCAACGGCCTCCCGGTCCGCGGCGGCGACCTGATCGTCACCCAGAAGAACGATGCGATCCAGGGCGTCATCTACAACCGAGGGGCAAGCAAGGTCGGGGTCAGCTCGACCACGCCCCGGCTGTCCCAGGCCGCGGCGCTCAGCAAGGGCTCGAGCGCGGCGAAGTTCAAGGCCACGAGCAACAAGGGGAGCCTGGTCGTCTGGGTCGGCACCGCCAAGCCCGTGCTGGCGTACGAGGTCGTCACCACGGGCGTCAAGCCCGACCAGACGCCGTCCGTGCTGCACACGTTCGTCGACGCCGACTCCGGCGCCGTCCTTGCCCAGGACGACGAGATCAAGACCGGTACCGGCAATTCGATGTACTCCGGCACGGTCAGCATCGGCACCTCCGGCAGTTACTCGATGAGCGACCCGAGCCGCGGTGGCAACAACACCACCGACCTGAACGGTGCGACCTCCGGCAACGGCACCCTGTTCACCGACGCGGACGACGTCTGGGGCACCGGTGCGGCCTCGAGCCGGCAGACCGCCGGCGTGGACGCGCACTACGGCTCGCAGCTCACCTGGGACTACTACAAGAACATGTTCGGCCGGAACGGGATCTTCAACAACGGCGCGGGCGCTCGCTCCCGGACGCACTACGGCAACGCGTACGTCAACGCGTTCTGGGACGGCACCCAGATGACGTACGGCGACGGCTCGGGCAACACGCACCCGTTGACCTCCATCGACGTGGCGGCCCACGAGATGAGCCATGGCGTCAACCAGGCGACTGCCAACCTGAACTACACCGGTGACGCGGGAGGTCTGAACGAGGCCAACTCGGACATCTTCGGCACCGCCGTCGAGTTCTCCGCGAACAACGCGTCCGACCCGGGTGACTACCTGATCGGCGAGAAGATCAATATCAATGGCAACGGCACGCCGCTGCGCTATATGGACAAGCCTTCCAAGGACGGCAGCAGCGTGGACTGCTGGTCGACCAGCACGGGTGGCCTCGACCCGCACTACTCGTCCGGCCCGCTGAACCACTGGTTCTACCTCGCCTCCGAGGGCACCGGTAGCAAGGTCATCGGCGGCGTGACACACAGCAGCACCGCCTGCAACGGCGCCACTTTCACCGGTGCCGGCCACTTGGACATCGAGAGGGTCTGGTACCGGACGCTCAGCACCAAGCTCACCTCGGGCAGCACCTACAAGAACGCGCGGGAAGGCGCCATCACCTCGGCCATCGAGCTGTTCGGCAGCACCTCCACGCAGTGCAAGGCAGTTGAGAATGCGTTCAACGGCATCTCGGTTCCGGCCGGCGCCGCTGCCTGTGGCGGCACCACCCCGCCCCCGCCGCCCCCGCCCCCGCCCACCGGCACCAACCTGCTGCTGAACCCGAGCTTCGAGGACGGCGCGGTGAACTGGACCGGTACCGCCGGCCCGATCACCAACAACACCGGCCGCCCGGCCCGGACCGGCACCTGGAAGCTGTGGCTGCAGGGCAACGGCACCACCACGAGCGAGAACGAGAACCAGTCCGTCGCCATCCCGGCCTCGGCGACCAGCGCGACGCTGTCCTTCTGGATCAGGATCGACACGGCTGAGACGACCACCTCGACCGTGTACGACACCGCGAAGATACAGATCGTCGACGGTGGCACCACCACCACGCTGGCGACGTACTCCAACCTCAACAAGAACACCACTTACGTCCAGAAGTCGTTCAACGTCACGGCGTACAAGGGCAAGACGGTCACGGTGAAGTTCCTGGGCCAGGAGGACTCCTCGCTGCAGACCAGCTTCGTCATCGACGACACCTCGCTGATCGCCAGCTGACCGGCCGCAGCGGTCCGATGAAGGACCAGTAGTACCCGTCCGGGGGCGGGGCCTCCGCCCAGGCCCCGCCCCCGGACGTCCTTATGGTCAGGCCGGCTTGCAGAGTTTGCGGGCCTCGGGCGGCGCGGTGGTCTCGGTGAGCAGTTTGCCCACCGGAGTCACCAGCGGCTTCACCCTCGGGTCCTCCAACCGGGCGAGTCCGCCGTCGGCCGCGACAGCGATGATCATGTCGTCGGGGTGCTTGACGGTCGGCTTCGTGACGCCGAGCGAGGCCCAGTCGATCGCTTTCACGGCATCGGTGATGCTGGTCAGCAGGCTCGTGTCCAGCCGGCAGCGGGAGGGTGCACCGCCGCGCTTGCGGACGCTCGTGGTGCCGTCCGCGCTGACCACCACCCGGTCGGAGAAACCGGCGAAGCCGCCGTCCCGGGTCACCGTCAACGGCCAGGCCTGCTGCGACGTCGTCGGTGTACTCGATGCCGGGGTCGTCGGACTGCCGCCCGCGCCTGCGGTCGAATCATTGCCGCACCCGGTCAGGACCAGGCCGGCGGTGGCTACCAGTGCGGCGTACCGGATCGTCTTCACGCCTCTATCCATACCCACGCCAGGGGGGCTGGCAGACCTCGTGCATGGGCTGGTACACGAATGTCATCCGCTCGTTAGGTGCTAGCTGATCCCCGAAACCAGGTCGACCCGGTCGATTTCAGCCATCGGATGATCGCCCGGGTGGAGCGGAGCTGGGAGGGGCAGCTCGGCGCGGAGCGCTACGCCGCCCTGCTGGACATCGGCCGCCGCGCTTGAGCCGAGGCTCAGCCTGCTCGGTAGGTGGCGATGCTGACGGCGACGTAGTGGCAGATGAAGGCCGCCACCGTGCAGGCGTGAAAGATCTCGTGGAAGCCGAACCACAGTGGTGACGGGTTG
>JAWWOY010000086.1:0-3375 GCA_033851195.1 Kribbellaceae bacterium
GCGTGTGCACGCCGAACCCGACCTCCTCGACGACACCGGACACGTCCCAGCCGAGGATGAACGGCGGCTCGCCCAGCAGGCCGGCGATCCCGCCGCTCTCGCGGCTCTTGTAGTCGACCGGGTTGACGCCGGCCGCGTGAACCCGGACCAGCACCTCGGTCGGTACCGGCTCCGGTCGCGGTACGTCGACGAGGTGCAGGACCTCGGGTCCGCCGAGGGTGTCCTGGCTGATCGCTCGCATGGTGGTCACTACTTTCGTTCGTGGGGTCTACGACCTGTCGGTTTCGACGCTATCGCCGGGGAGGCCACCTTCGTCAGGACCCCGGCGACGTGCCGCAGGTATCGCTTACGAGGAGTAGTCGGCGAGAGTCTTGGTGGTCCGGCTCTGCTCGGCCGGCGTACCGATCGGGGCAGCGAGGATCTCCGTCACGCCGGTGTCGCGGATCCGCTCGAAGCTCCGGGCGACGGCTTCGTCGTCGCCCACGATCAGTACGTCGCCCGGGCCGGCGACCCCTTCCCGGTCGAGCATCGCGCGGTACTCGGGCACTTGCCCGGCCATCGCGAACTCGTCGGCGAACCGGGCCCGGACGCCCTCCGCGTCGTCGGTCACGCACACCGCCAGGCCGGCGACCGTCCGCGGTGCGGGTCGCCCGGCATCGGCGGCGGCCTTGTTGATCGACGGCACGATGTGTTCGGCGAGGGTGCGCGGCCCGGTCATCCAGGTGATGGTGCCGTCGGCGAGTTCGCCGGCGGCCTTCAGCATCGCCGGACCGAGCGCTGCGACCAGCACCGACGGCGCTTCGGTGCCCGGTGCGCTGACCGCACCGACGGCCGTCAGGGTGCCGCCCCGATGTGACACGGGTTCACCGCGCAGGAGTGGCAGCAGTACTCCGAGGTACTCGCGGAGGCGTCGGGCCGGCCGGTCAGTGGGCAGGCCGTACATCGTCTCGACCATCGAGGAGATGCCGGCGCCGATACCCAGGGTGAGCCGGTTGCCGGTCACCGCCTGGACGGTGAGTGCCTGGCTCGCCAGCACCAGTGGGTGGCGCTGCGGGAACGGGACCACCGAGGTACCGAACTGGATTCCAGGCACCTGACCGGCCGCGGCGATGGCGGTGAGGGCGTCCCAACCCAGGGCCTGAGCCACCCAGGCGGTCGTGACCCCGGCGGCGGCCGCCTCCGCTATCTGGTCACGGACCGCCGGCAGTGGTGCAGCTCCGCGGAGGTCGCCGAACGCGATGCCGATCTTCATAGAGCTCCTCGAGACTAAGTGGGGTGGGCCCCCGTTTCTGTTCGCGCTACGATACGGGGGGCTACCCCAGTTAGCAAGGAGAGTTTCAGTGTCAACGATGCGCGCCGATGCTCGGCGTAACTACGAACGTCTGGTGTCCGTGGCCGGCGAGGTCGTGGCCGAGCAGGGCGCGGAGGCTTCGCTCGAGGAGATCGCCCGCCGGGCCGGAGTCGGTTCGGCCACCTTGCACCGGCATTTCGGCGGCAGGCCGGTGCTGCTCGAGGCCGTGTTCCGGAGCCGGATCGATGCCGTCTGTAGCGAGGCGGAGGGACTTCTCGACGCCCCTGATCCTGGCTCGGCACTGGTCGGCTGGCTCCGCAGCATGGTCGCGCACGCCACCGCGAACCGTGGGCTGGGTGCCTCGCTGATGATGAGCGCCGAGGTCGGATCGGCCTGCCACGCAAGGATTCTCGGCGCGGGGGAGGCGCTGCTGGTCCGCGCGCAGCAGCACGGTGCCGCGGATCCGGAGGTCGCCATCGGTGACCTGCTCAAGCTGGTCAACGCGATCTCCCTGGCGAGCGAACGGGAGACCGAGTTGGCCGGCCGGCTGCTGAGCCTGATAATTCGTGGAGTCGCGTCCGCGCGCGGCGCTTAGTGGTCGGCACCGACCACTTAGGCTTGATCGCTAGGCTTGTCTTCCTACCCCGAGGTTGTCGTAGTGCTCACCATGCAGGACGCATTGCTGGCGTTGACCAACTACTGGACCGAGCGCGGTTGCATGGTGGTGCAGCCGTTCAACACCGAGGTCGGTGCCGGCACGCTGAACCCGGCGACGATTCTGCGGGTCCTCGGTCCCGAGCCGTGGCAGGTGGCGTACGTCGAGCCCAGCGTCCGCCCGGACGACGCGCGGTACGGCGAGAACCCGAACCGGTTGCAGACCCACACCCAGTTCCAGGTTGTTCTCAAGCCGGACCCGGGCAACCCGCAGGAACTCTTCCTGGCCAGCCTCGAGGTACTGGGCATCGACATCCATGCGCACGACGTACGGTTCGTCGAGGACAACTGGGCGAACCCGGCCACCGGCTCGTGGGGCCTCGGCTGGGAGGTCTGGCTGGACGGTCTCGAGATCACCCAGTTCACCTACTTCCAGCAGGCCGGCGGGATGACGCTCGACCCGGTCTCGGTCGAGATCACGTACGGCGTCGAGCGCATCATGATGGCGCTGCAGGGCGTCGACCACTTCAAGGACATCGCCTACGCGCCGGGGATCTCCTACGGCGAGGCGTTCGGGCAAGCCGAGTACGAGATGAGCCGCTACTACCTCGACGACGCGGACGTCGAGAGCCAGCAGCGCCTCTTCGAGGAGTACGCCGCCGAGGCCCGCCGGATGCTGGATCTTCGTCTCCCTGTCCCGGCCCACGTCTACGTGCTGCGCTGTTCGCACACCTTCAACGTGCTCGACGCCCGAGGCGCGGTCAGTACGACGGAGCGGGCGAAGGCCTTCGGTCGGATGCGCACGCTGGCTCGTGAAGTCGCTCAGCTCTGGGCGGAACGCCGGACCGAACTGGGCCACCCGCTGGGGATCGCAGAAGCCCCCGCCCTGGCGCCGGCGCCGACCGAGTTCCCAGCGGTCAGCGGCGCCCGGCGGCTCCTTTTCGAGATCGGTACGGAGGAATTGCCGCCCGCTGAGGTGACGCGGACGGCCGAGGCGGTTCGCGAGGCGCTGACCGAGAAGCTCGCGGCCAGCCGACTCGGCCATAGCGAGATCAGCACCTTCGCCACGCCGCGCCGGGTGATCGCGTTCGTCGACGCCGTGCAGTCGGCCGAGCCGGATGCCGAGCGCGTCGTCCGTGGACCGCGTAAGGCCGCCGCATTCGATGCCGAGGGCAATGTCACCAAGGCGGCCGCCGGGTTCGCCCGCGGTCAGGGTGTCGAGGTCGGCGAGCTGCACGACATCGACGTGGACGGTGTCGAGTACGTCGGTGTCACGAAGGCCGATCTCGGCCGTGGTGCGGCGGAGGTGCTGAGCGGCATCCTCGCCGAGATCGTGGCCGGGCTTCGGGCCGACAAGAACATGCGCTGGAACGACCCGAAGTTGTCGTTCGCCCGGCCGGTCCGCTGGCTGGTCGCCCTGCTGGGCGATC